>CALXHO010000021.1 GCA_944388125.1 uncultured Gemmiger sp.
GCAGGCCGCGGGTGAGCTTGGTGGTCTTCTTGGTCAGGATATGGCGGCGCTTGGACGCGTTGCGCTTGATCTTGCCGCTGGCAGTCATCTTAAAGCGCTTTTTGGCGCCGGAAAGGGTCTTGAGCTTCATTTTAGCCATTTTCAGTTTCCTCCTAAAAGCGTGTTTACTTGTTCGGGCTGGGCGAAAGGAACATCATCATGCTGCGCCCCTCGAGCTTGGGCTGCTTGTCAACGACAGCCTTGCCCTCAAGCGCCTCGGCAAAGCGCTTTTCCACATCGATGCCCAGGTTGGTGTGCGCCATCTCGCGGCCGCGGAACCGGATGGAGACCTTCACCTTGTGGCCCTGCTGCAAAAATTTGACCGCCTGGTTCACTTTGGTGTTGAAGTCGTTGGTATCGATGTTCAGAGAAAGGCGGATTTCTTTCAGCTCGACAACCTTCTGGTTTTTACGGGCTTCCTTTTCCTTTTTCTGCATCTCGAACCGGTATTTGCCGTAGTCCAGGATCTTGCATACCGGGGGCTTTGCCTGCGGAGCAACCTTGACCAGGTCAAGATCACGCTCCTGCGCAAGACGCAGCGCGTCGCGCGGACTCATGACGCCCATTTGCTGGCCGTCTGCACCGATCAGGCGAACCTCCTTGTCTCGGATCCGCTCATTGATTTCCAGTTCCTTGGAATTGCTGTTGCTGGCGATGGGAACACACCTCCGTCACAAATATTATTGGGAAATTGCATGCAAAAAGCGGCTGCCAGTACCAAGCAGCCGCCAAACTCATACATACGCACATTGCCCGTCAGGGGGCGAAACACGTTCGTAATGACCCGGGGTACCAATACCCACAAGGTGAGCCGACGGCGTCCAACGCCGGTCGCTGCTTTTTTTACAGCGATTAGTCTATCACGTCTTTGCCGCCCTGTCAAGAGGCATCTGTCCCGCACAAGTCAATTTTTTTGCGGAAAATCTATGGCAACACGCGCATAAGTATGGTATGATAAGCTGAACATGCCTGTGTGTACATCAAAACCGCGGTATGTTATTAGGAAGGAGATATGCGTTTATGTCGAGTTCGACTAACGATAAGCTGCGCGTGGCGCTGTTCTTCGGCGGCGTCTCCAGCGAGCATGAGGTCAGCTGTGTTTCGGCATCGGCCTGGGTCCGCGCCCTGTCCGAGGAACCCTGCCGCAGCAAGTACGATGTAGTGCGTGTGGGCATCACCAAGGACGGCCGCTGGCTGCGCTTTGACGGCAGTGCCGATGCCATGGCCGACGGCAGCTGGGAGCAGGATGCCTCCTGCCGTCCCTGTGTGCTCAGCCCCGACCGCGGCGACCACGGCCTGCTGGAGTTTGCCCCCGACGGCACCGTGACCCGCACCCATATTGATGTGGCGGCCCCCGTGCTCCACGGCAGAAACGGCGAGGACGGTTCCATCCAGGGCCTGTTTGCCGTGGCGGGCATCCCCTTTGTGGGCTGCGGCGTGCTGGCCAGTGCGGTCTGCATGGACAAAGCGGTGGCCAACACCATGATGGATGCCTCCGGTGTCCCCCACTGCCATTGGTGCTGGGCCCCCGCCGAGGAGGCCGACGACCCCGACGCCCTGTGCGACCGGGTGGAGAGCGTTCTCTCCTATCCCATCTTCGTCAAGCCCGCCAACGCAGGTTCCAGCGTGGGCATCAGCAAGGCTGCCGGCCGGGAGGCACTCAAAAAGGCCATCCGCGTCGCTCTGGCCGAGGACACCAAGGTGGTGTTTGAGGAGTTCATCGACGGGCAGGAAGTGGAATGCGCCGCCTTCGGCAACCCCGAGACCGGCGTCACCGTCACCCGCCCGGGAGAGATCGTGGCCGGCGCCG
Organism: uncultured Gemmiger sp.; assembly: GCA_944388125.1. GTDB lineage: Bacteria > Bacillota > Clostridia > Oscillospirales > Ruminococcaceae > Gemmiger. The sequence continues at coordinate 1,850 of CALXHO010000021.1, forward strand.
AGTTCTACACCTACGACGACAAATATAAAAACGGCGTATCCCAGGTCCTCATCCCCGCCCGTCTGAGCGAGGAGAAACTGGACGAAGTGGCCGCCCTGGCCAAGAAGGCCTTCCTGGCTCTGGGTTGCACCGGACTGTCCCGCTGCGACTTCTTTGTGGAGAAGGGCACCGGCCGGGTGCTGTGCAACGAGCTGAACACGCTGCCCGGCTTCACCGCCATCAGCATGTATCCCAAGCTGATGGAGCACGACGGCGTGGGCTTCTCCGACCTGGTGGACCGTCTGATCGGTCTGGCACTTGCCAAAAGAAAGGGTGCTTATTGAGCTATGGATAACCGTCCCATCGGCGTATTTGACAGCGGCCTCGGCGGCCTGACCGCCGTGCGCCAGCTTCGGCGGGTGCTGCCCGGCGAGGACATCGTCTACTTCGGCGATACCGGCCGCGTGCCCTATGGCTCCCGCGGGCGGGACATCATTGTCCAGTATGCCCGCCAGGACATCGGCTTTCTGCTGTCCAAGGATGTGAAATTCATCGTCGCCGCCTGCGGAACGGTCAGCTCGACCTACCCGCCCTCTGAGGCTGCCCGGCTGCCGGTGCCCTTCACCGGGGTGGTGGGCGCTACTGCACGCCGTGCCGCCGCCGCCACCAGAAACCGGCGCATCGGCGTCATCGGTACCCAGGCCACTGTCCGCAGCGGCAGCTACCAGCATCTGCTGAAGGAGCTAGTGCCCGGCGCCCAGCTCTTTGCCAAGGCCTGTCCGCTCTTTGTGCCGCTGGTGGAAAACGGCTACATCAACGAGGGCAATCCCGTGACCCGGCTGGTCATTGCCGACTATCTCACCGAGCTGCGGGACACCGGCATCGACACCCTGATCCTGGGCTGCACTCATTACCCTCTGCTGGAGGGGATGATCGGGGAATTCATGGGCCCTGATGTTGCCCTGATCGACCCAGGCAAGTCCACCGCCGACGCCCTGGTGGATGCCCTGGATGCCCTGGAGCTGCGCAATGGCCGGACCGCCGGAGGGCAGGCGGAATTCTACGTCAGCGACACCACCGAAAGCTTTGCCGAGGCGGAGGCGCTGTTCCTGGGCAAGTACGGCGGCGGCCCCGTGACCCAGATCGCCATTGAGCAGTATGCTTGGCCGCCCAAACCCTAACACAGGCAGGTAAACAGAAGATGGAAGAAAATTATCTGATCACGATCAAAGGCACCATGGAGCAGGACGGACGCAGCGAGAGCGTGGAACTGATGACCCACGGCAGCTTTTTGCAAAGGGACGGAAACTTCTATATCATATATAAGGAGACGGAGGCCACCGGCTACGACGGCTGCACCACCACCGTCAAGATCTCGGAGGATGCCCGCCGGGTGGCCATGATGCGCTACGGCAAGGCCCAGAGCCAGCTGGTCATCGAGAAAGGCACCCGGCATCTCTGCCACTACGAGACCGGCTACGGCGCCGTATCCCTGGGCGTCGCCGCCGACGAAATCGAGAACGAGCTGGGCCGGGACGGCGGCCGGGTCAAATTCAGCTACACCCTGGATTCGGGCAGCGAGGACTTCATCAGCCGCAATCTGGTGGACATTCATGTGACTCCCCTGCCCGAGCCTGAACCGGACAGTGTCTCTTGACGCGAAAACATTATACAGAATCGTAAATACTGCAAAAGGAGAGCGTTTTTCATGACCGATTACCGCAACTACAACCCCCGCAAGACTGCGCTGGACGCCGCCCGCGACCTGCTGACCAAGGCCGCCTGCGCCGCCATGGAGAGCGGTGCCCTGCCCAAGACCGAGCTGCCGGATTTCATCGTCGAGATCCCCGCCGACACCAAAAACGGCGACGTTGCCGCCAACCTTGCCATGGTGGGCGCCCGTGCCTTCCACAAGGCGCCGCGCCAGATCGCCGAGGCTGTGGTTGCCGCCCTCGATCTAAACGGCAGCCTCTTTGCCCGTGTGGAGATTGCGGGCCCGGGCTTCATCAACTTCTTCCTGGGCGACGGCTGGTTCACCTCGGTGCTGCGCGCCGCCTGTGCCGGCCAGGATTACGGCCGCACCGATGCCGGCCAGGGCAAGAAATATAATGTGGAGTTTGTCTCCGCCAACCCCACCGGCCCCATGCACATGGGCAATGCCCGCGGCGGTGCTCTGGGCGACTGCCTGGCCGCCTGCCTGGACTGGGCGGGCTACGATGTGACCCGTGAGTTCTACATCAACGACGCGGGCAATCAGATCCAGAAGTTCGGCAAGAGCCTGGCCATCCGCTATCTGCAGCTGTACAAGGGTGAGGAGGCCTGCCCCCTGCCCGAGGAGTGCTACCAGGGTGCCGACATCATCGAGCGCGCCAAGGAGTTTGCCGCCGTCCACGGCGACAGCTACGTCAACGCCGACTTTGAGGCGCTGAAAGAGGCCATCACCGCCGACGCCCTGCCCAAGAACATCGCGGGGCTCCAGCGCGATCTGGGCAAGTACCGCATCGAGTACGACGTCTGGTTCCATGAGAGCACCCTCCACGAGAGCGGTGCGGTGAAGGACATCGTCCAGCTGCTGCTGGACAAGGGCGCCTGCTACAAGGCTGAGGACGGCGCCATCATGTACAAGAGCGCCCAGTACAGCTCCAAGTACGGCGTCGCCAACAAGAAGAAGACCGACGACGGCACCGAGGAGGAAGCCAAGGACGAGGTTCTGGTCCGCGCCAACGGCATCCCCACCTACTTTGCCGCCGACATCGCCTACCACTACAACAAGCTGGCCGTCCGCGGCTTTGACAAGGCCATCGACGTCTGGGGCGCCGACCATCACGGCCACGTGGCCCGCATGAAAGGTGCCATGGACGCCATCGGTCTGGACGGCGACCGTCTGGACGTGGTGCTGATGCAGATGGTCAACCTGATCCGCGACGGCAAACCCGTCCGCATGAGCAAACGTACCGGCAAGGCCATCACCCTGACCGATCTGCTGGACGATGTGCCCATTGATTCCGCCCGCTTCTTCTTCAACCAGCGGGAGAGCTCCTCCACTCTGGACTTCGACCTGGATCTGGCCGTCAAGAATGACAGCGACAACCCGGTCTACTACGTCCAGTACGCCCATGCCCGCATCTGCTCCATCCTGAAAAAGCTGGAGCAGGAGGGCGTCACCTTCCGCGGCAGCGAGACCGTGGACGCCTCGGTCCTCACCGATCCCGCCGAGCAGTCCCTGCTGCGCCTGATCGCCGCCTTCCCCGCCGAGATTGCCGCGGCTGCCGAGAAGTACGATCCCGCCCGCATCACCCGCTATACCATTGATGTAGCCAGCGCCTTCCATCGCTTCTACGGCGCCTGCCGCATCCTGGGTGCTGAGGACAGCGTCCAGCAGGCCCGCATTGCCCTCTGCCTGGGCGTCCGCGATGTGCTGCGCAATGCCCTGACCATGTTCAAGATCACCGTTCCCGAGAGCATGTAAAGCAGATTTCATCGATCGTTCGATAAAATATAGAAGCCCCGCAGGCCAATGGCCTGCGGGGCTTTCTCGTTTAGGTACACCGAACAGATTTATTATACCATATCAGTCAATGTACTTTCAACCCAATTTATGCACAAATAAATCCTTGTAAGGTTGTCGGGTTTGCGAATAGACGTTCCTTTGGCGTAGTGGTATATTATAGTCACAGAAAGAAAACAGCCGGAGATAAGGAGATAGAAACTCCAAGAGCCCACTTTCCAAAAGGTTCGGCCACAAAGTTTTGAAAATCTTTTCTAAAGGCTTAAGGTCAAATTCATTGAAGGTTTCTTTCTAAAAAACATACCGAAGAAACGGATCGGCAGAGTAAATCAAAGAAAACAGATTCACAATCGGAAAATTCAGAAGTAAATTTCAAAAGCAGGATTTTCGAAAGAAAAGAATGAAGGAGAAATTGAAAATGAAAAGAAGATTGGAAAAAGTGGGATTTGAAAGAAATGCAGAAAACCGAAAGAATCGGATATGCAGAAAGAGATGCGATGGAATACCTTAAAAGTTCCAGAAAAACAGAGTTCAAAACAGACCGATGGTTTTTGGCAAGTTGTTACAAAGAGGCACGTCGGCAGGATTCGTAAGGAAGGAGGCTCAGGTCCCATGGCAAACTTTAAAGATCCCATTCATCACCGGCAGGCCTGGGCTTGCTGAGACGACAGAAACCACATCAAGAGCCGCAGGTCATAACCTGTAAAGAAGCACTACAAATGATGATTTGGTTCTGAAATCGATCAAGATGCAATCCCAGGGCCTGTCAAATCAGACAGCTTTATATAGATAGATGTGAAGACGAACGAAGGAGCAAAATCCGGATAGTCCGCCAAACTGATAAGCAAAATCTTACCTTTAAGATAAAGCGTAAAGTTCCATCTACTGAACAAGGAGTTACTCCAATGTACTAGAGTAAAGAGAGTTCTTCTCTCAGCATCAAATCCCCAAACCCATTGCAGGTAACCCAAGATCTTCCCGGTTCCACAGATGCAGGGTAAGCAACGATCGGAAATACGTTGACAAAGTGTCCTGAATTTTCAGGCCGGAGCTACTCCCAGATGTTCCGAGATAGTTTCAAAGACACCGCAGGGTATCAGGTTCCAGGTAAAGCAAACTGGTCAAATACAAACGATTTTCCCTCTTCCCTTCCCCCAGGCAAATAACGAACGACAGGGCGATCGGTTAAAAATCTTCCGAACCATCGAGGCAGGGATCCTTGAATCTCAGCCTGATTCCAGCAAAGTTTCTGGTAACCATTACAAGCATTCCCAAGATTTTTACCACCAAGAGTTCCGGCAAAATCAAATGGGTTCGATCCACACAACTATCTGGAAGAGGTAGCTCATGAAAATGAGTGAACAGTCCGAAAAATAGTGAATCACGGGTATGAGGCTATGACTCCGAAGATGTAAGACCGGCGGGACGCACAGAAATGTGCGTCCCGTCTTTTTGTGTTTGCCGTCTGTCGGTTGCGCCCCGTTCTCTCCTCGTTCCGCCGGGAGGCCCGGGACGGGCATTTTTCTTGCATATTTTACCGGAGGGCCGTATAATAAGGATATTATCCAAAAATGGGAGGTGTGCGCATGCCGATATCTCAGCCGGGCAAACGCCCTGTGCTCGGCATTTTGGGAGGCCTCGGCCCCGCTGCAAGCTGCTATCTCTACCAGATGCTGATTGATCACACCCCTGCCACGTGCGATCAGGATCATATTGATATTGTGATCTCCTCCCGCGCGTCGACACCCGACCGCACGGCCTTCATCACCGGCAAAAGCAAGGAAGACCCCTTCCTTGTCATGGAACAGGACGGCAAAAGTCTGGTGGCCTACGGCGCCACCGTGCTGGCCATTCCCTGCAACACGGCCCATTATTTTTACGACCGCCTTGCGGCAGCCCTGCCGGTGCCGGTGCTCAACATGCCCCGCCTGACCGTAGCCGCCGCCAAGGCCGCCGGATGCACCAAGCTGGGCATTCTGGCCACCGACGGCACTCTGCTGGCTGAAACCTACCAGCTCATGTGCGCCGAGGCCGGGGTTGCCTGTGCAGTCCCCTCCCCCGAGCACCAGCGCGGGGTGATGGCCGTCATCTATGACCAGATCAAGCACGGCAAGCGCGCCGACATGGCCCTGTTCAATGCTGCGGTCGATGACCTGAAACGTCAGGGCTGCGACATGGCGGTCCTGGGCTGCACCGAGCTCAGTCTGGTCAAGCGGGATGAAAAGCTGGGCAGCTTTTTCATTGACAGCACCGAGGTGCTGTGCAAAAATGCCCTGCTGGCCTGCGGAGTCCAGCCTGTGGGGTTTGACTGACCATTTTCCTGTTTTGCTGATTTTCGCGCCTGTGCGCGTGTATTTTCCCGGATGCCGGGCAAATGTATTTAGGAAGGATTTGAAACGATGGACAACAAGAAGTTTTACATCACTACCCCGATCTACTACCCCAGCGACAAGCTGCACATCGGCCACAGCTATACCACTGTCGCCTGTGATGCCCTCGCCCGCTACAAGCGCGCCCAGGGGTATGACGTGATGTTTTTGACCGGCACCGACGAGCACGGCCAGAAAATCCAGGACAAGGCCGCCGCCAAGGGCGTGACCCCCAAGCAGTATGTGGACGAGATCGTCGCCACCGTCAAGGATCTGTGGAAGACCATGGACGTCAGCTACGACCGTTTCATCCGCACCACCGACGACTACCACGTCAAGAGTGTGCAGAAGATCTTCACTGCCCTGCATGACAAGGGAGACATCTACAAGAGCACCTACAAGGGCATGTACTGCAAGCCCTGCGAGAGCTTCTGGACCGAGGCCCAGCTGAAGGACGGCTGCTGCCCCGACTGCGGCGGCCCCGTCTACGAGGCCGAGGAAGAAGCCTACTTCTTCAAGACCAGCAAGTACGCCGACCGTCTGCTCCAGTGGTACGAGGATCACCCCGACTTCATCCAACCTGCCACCCGCAAGAATGAGATGATCGCTTTCATCAAGCAGGGCTTGCAGGATACCTGCGTCTCCCGTACCAGCGTGTCCTGGGGCATTCAGGTGCCTTTCGATCCCAAGCACACCATCTATGTCTGGATCGACGCCCTCTCCAACTATATCACCGCCCTGGGCTACGGCAACGACACCTACCACGACTACGACAAGTACTGGCCTGCCGACGTCCACATGGTGGGCAAGGAAATCCTGCGCTTCCACACCATCATCTGGCCCGCCATGCTGATGGCGCTGGATCTGCCCCTGCCCAAGAAGGTCTTCGGCCACGGCTGGCTGCTGCTGGGCGGCGGCAAGATGAGCAAGAGCAAGGGCAATGTCATCGACCCCGTCAAGCTCTGCGACCGCTACGGCGTGGATGCTGTGCGCTACTTCCTGCTGCGTGAAGTTCCCTTCGGCAACGACGGCTCCTTCACCAACGAGGCCCTCATCAACCGCATCAACACAGACCTGGCCAACGATCTGGGCAACCTGCTGTCCCGCACCGTTGCCATGTGTGAAAAGTACTTCGGCGGCACCGTGACCGCCGAGGGCCGCTCCGAGGAATTGGATTCCCAGCTCACCGACCTGGTGGCCGGTCTGCCCGCCAAGGTGGACGCTGCCATGGAGGCTCTGGACGTGCCCCAGGCGCTGGTTGCCATCTTCGAGGTGGTGCAGCGTGCCAACAAGTATATCGACGAGACCGCTCCCTGGGTGCTGGCCAAGAATGAGGCCGACAAACCCCGCCTGAACACCGTCCTGTACAACCTGTGCCGCGCCCTGCACAGCGTGACCATTCTGCTGGAGTGCTACCTGCCCAACACCGCCCCCAAGATGGCTGCTCAGCTGGGCCTGACCGACGACGAGGTCAAGTTTGACGCTCTCACCTCCCACAAGGAGAGCTACACCGTCCACAAGGGAGAGGCTCTCTTCCCCCGCATCGATGTCAAGGCGGAGATTGCCTACCTGGAGGCCGAGGATGCCAAGCGCAAGGCGGAGGCCGAAGCCAAAGCCGCCGCTGCCGCCAAGGCCGAGGCTGCCCAGTCCGAGCCTGCTGCCGAGATCACCGACCACGAGGCGGAGATCGACTTCGATACCTTCTGCAAGGTAGAGATGCGCGTGGGTGAGGTCCGCGCCTGCGAGGCCATGAAGGAGAGCAAGAAGCTGCTGCACCTCACCGTTTTTGACGGCGAGCGGGAGCGCTGCATTCTGTCCGGCATCGCCAAGTGGTACAAGCCCGAGGACCTGATTGGCAAGAAGGTGGGCATCGTCGCCAACCTGGCTCCCCGTCCCATGATGAAGGGCAAGTACGTCAGTGAGGGCATGATCGTGGCCGCGGACACCGCTGACGGCGGCTGTGCCATCGCCTTCTATCCCGACGAGGCCAAGGCCGGCAGCCGCATCCATTGATGTGACTGCTGCCGGGAGTATTTGCTTTGACTGAATCAACAACCAATCGCGGGGCAGCCCGTCTGGACGCCCTGTTTGCCGCACCCGCCGCGGCTGTGGCCCTGGCCATCCTCTGCAACTGTCTGTGGGGGTCGGCGTTCCCGTTTATTAAGATGGGATACCGGCTGTTCGCCATCGACAGCGCCGACACGGCGTCCATCCTCTGCTTTGCGGGGGTGCGCTTCATGCTGGCGGCGGTACTGGTCTGGCTGTGCGGGCTGGCGCTCAACCGCCGCCCCCTGCCCATGCCCAAAGGCCGGGTGCTGGCCGAGTGCTGCGGCCTGGGTCTGTGGCAGACTGCCCTGCAATATTTCTTCTACTATTCTGCCGTCGCGGCGCTGACCGGCGCCATGGGCGGCATTCTCAACAGCACCCAGAGTTTTCTGGGCGTTATTCTGGCCCACTTCGTCTACGGCAAAGCCGACCGCATGACCCCCGGCAAGGCCCTGGGTTGCGTGCTGGGATTCGGCGGTGTGCTGGTGGTCACTCTGGGCGACCACGGCGGCGGCAGTGCCTGGGGCGTTGCCGCCATGCTGACCGCCTCGGTGATCTTTGCCTTTGCCGGGCCGTGGAACAAATCCGTGACCCAAAAGGCCGACAGCTTTTCGGTCTGCTGCATCAATCTGGGTGTGGGCGGACTGGCCCTGGCCGTGATTGGCTTTGCCATGGGCGGGCGTCTCGCCCCTCAAAGTGCCGCCGGGCTGCCGGTACTGCTCTTCCTTGCCTTTATCTCGGGGGCCGGCTATGTGCTGTGGGCGCTGCTCATGAAAAACAACCCCGTCTCCCGCATTGCGGTGTTCGGGCTGCTGATCCCCGTCATCACGGTGCTGCTGTCCGCCCTGCTCAACGGAGAAACGCTGCTGGACTGGCGGTACCTGGCTGCCCTGGTACTGGTCTGCGCGGGCATCTGCCTGGTCAACCGCCGCTCTGCCCCCGCTGAAGCCCAATGAGGAGTCTCTATGCCTGAAATTTACGATACCCACGCCCATTACAGCTCCCGGCAGTTTGACGCTGACCGTGACGAAGTGATGCGTGCGCTGCCGGAAGCCGGTGTGGCGGGCGTGCTGGAGTGCGCCACCCATTCGGGGGATGCCCCATCGGTGCTGGCACTGGCCCGGAAGTATCCTTTTGTCCATGCTGCCCTGGGCATTCACCCCGAAAGCCTGGGGGAGGATGACGCCCCCACGGTGGCCCGTTACGGCGGCGACTGGCGCGCCGAGCTGGCAGCCATGCGGGAGCTGTACGACGACCCGCAGGTGGTGGCGGTGGGCGAGATCGGCCTGGATCATCACTGGCCGCTGCCCGCACAGGAGCAGTACGACCTGTTTGAGGCCCAGCTGAAGCTGGCGGCCGAATTGAATCTGCCCGTCTCCGTCCATGACCGGGAGGCCCACGCCGAGACCTATGAACTGCTGAAAAAATACCGTCCCCGGGGGGTGCTGCACTGTTACAGCGGCAGTCCCGAGGATGCCGCCTGGCTGACGGCCCAGGGCATGCACCTGGGCTTTGGCGGCGCGGTGACCTACAAGGGTGCCAAACGGGCAGCCCGGGTGCTGGCGGCCATTGACCGCAGTGCCGTGGTACTGGAGACCGACTGTCCCTACATGGCGCCGGAACCGGTGCGCGGCCGCCGCAACGACAGCCGCAACATTGCCCATGTGGCGGCTTTCATCGGAACGCTTTGGGAGATGGATGCCCTTGAGGTCCTGCGCCTGACCGCAGCCAACGCCCGGGCCGTGTTCGGGAATTGAGTTTTCTCCGGATTTTTTCTTTTGCACTACTGTGAGAGGATGTGTCTGACATGCGAAAAGATTTCGCGCCTCACAAGCCGAATCCCCGCGCGTGGTTTGCCTCGGAACGTGCCGAGCTTTCCGCCATGAAACGGCCCGCTGCAGCGGCCACCCTTTTTCTGGGAGTGCTGCTGATCGTGCAGTTCGGCTTTTTATGCTGGTGCAACCTGACCCAGTGGCAGAATCATCTGGATGGGGATTCCTCCACCCAGATCCTGAAGGTACTGGAAATCTGGAAATCCGGTTCTCTCTCGCTGCCCAACTGGAACGACACCACCACCCTGCTGCTGGACATGCCCCTGACGCTGGCGGCCCTCCTCATGCCGCTGCTGCGTGACCCGTTTACCGCATACGGCGTCAGCAACATCGTCTGGCTGGCGTTTCTGGTATACGGAATCTGGCAGCTGCTGCGCCGGGTATCCTGTGCCATACCGCTGCGGATGCTGGCTCTCTTTCTGATTCTGACCCCATACAGCTACACTGAGGTTCTCGGTTACGCCAACTGCCTGCTGGTGCAGAGCGCCTACTACCTGGTGCGTGCCGTCTATATGGTGTATCTGATGTACTGTCTGGTTCAGCTGCACCGGGGCGAGCGGGGTTTGGGCCATCTGATCACCTGGCTGTTCACCCTGGGGCTGGGTGCCTGGATCGGCATGTCCAGCGGAACCTTTATGCTGTTGCTGGCGCTGCTGCCTGTCATTGCGGGCTTCCTGATCCGTGCCTTTGCGGCAGGTCGTCCCCGTCTGCTGCTGTCCGCCGGGTCGGCATTTCTGGTGCTCAGCCTGCTGGGCTTCGGCGCCGGATACTATGTCCAGCGCAACATCATCCACTTTTCTTCCCGGGACTCGGTCATTGCCTGGAACAGCTATACCGAGTTTTTGCCCAACCTGTCCAAGGTCATTCAGGGGTATCTCAAGCTCACCAACGCCCTGCCCGCTGAGGACGGCGTCATGATCCTGAGCGGCGAGGGGATTCTGTTCGGCCTGTCCTTTGTGGTTGCCATGGTCATTCTGGGCGGGGCTCTCCTCTGTGTGTGGCGGATCGGCCATGCCCCTGCCGCTGCCTGCCGGGCTGCCGGAAACGAGCGCGGCCTGCTGTTTGCCGTACTGCTGAGCATTGTGGGGGTGGATACCCTCATTCTGATCGGCGCGTCCCTGGCCTATGGGGAGCAGGTCTACGAAAGCCGGTACCTGATTTTCATCCTCATTGCCGCGGTCCTGCTGCTGGCCCTTTGCCTGCCCTGGTTCCGGCGGACTGGTGGTTTGTACGCTCCGGCAATGGTTGTGCTGGCGGCATGTGCCGTGTGCAACTCCTTTGCCTGCGACGCCCAATATATTTTCCACCCAAGCTATGATTTTTCTACTGCCCTCGCCGTGACCCGGACACTTGATGAGGATTTCCCCGAGGTAAAGGTCGTCTATATGATTTCGGATGACCACGACCGTAAGGTTCTGCGAGTGGCCGACAGCACCAAGGTCTACCGCATGATCACCGGCAACTATAACCCCGGCGACTACACCTATTACAATGACGGCTCCGGTCTGGAGGACGGCAGTCTGCTGCTGGCCACTGACGCCCAGTATGCAGCCATGGACCCCGCTCTTTCCTCCCGCTTTGTCAAGACCGACCTGCCCCAGTTCTGGCTGTATCTCGACATGACCGGATACAGCACCAACGCTCCCCAGCCCTACTCGGTGTACTACTGTGCCGACGGCGGTATCGACCTGACCAGCCTGCCCGTTACCAACTGATTTGTGGAAAGATCTGTGGCCGGGCATTTGACACCGGCTGCGATCCCATATATCATAGAGAAAAACAAAAATCAGGAGTGTCGTTTTATGAAAGCACGCATCCCCAAGCATCGCGAATTCATCATTGATTTCCCCAAGGAAGTCCCCGAAGCCAAGGCCAACGAGGGCTGGGACAAGCTGATGGCCATTGTGGAGGACTACAAAAAGTCTCACAACGGCCAGTCGGTCTACTCCCCTACCTTCATTGAGGACTGCGAGCCTGCGGTCAAGAAACTGCAGGAAGAGTACGGCTTCAATTACAAGGTTGAGGAAAGCAAGTAAGTGCAAACCGGGCGGATCTTCGGGTCTGCCCGATTTTTTTGCCATGCCGCATGGCCTGCCTTATCCTTTCCTTAGAAACTCCTGTTATCCTTGTGGACAGCGGCGGAAGGTTTCGGCTCCGCTACCAGACACAAACGGACAGTTCGTGGCCAAACCGCAGGGACCGGCTGAATTTCCGGCCCGGGCTGTCCCCGTACAGGAGGTTTTTTCATGTCATCGCTCCATCCCCATGCTCTTGCCGCCCCGCGCGGCCTGTCCGATACCCAGCTCAAGCTCATCGCCCTGTTTTTGATGGTGCTGGATCACATCCACTACTTTTTCGGCTTTACCGGTCTTGTGCCGGATGCCTTTTCCATGCTGGGACGGCTGTCTGCCCCGCTGTTCCTCTTTTGCACAGTGGAAGGCTTTGCCCACACCCATGACCGGCGGCGCTACTTTAAACGGATCTGGGTGATCTCTGCCGGAATGGGCCTGATCCTGTTCCTCATGATGTATGCCCGCATCGGTGTCCGTCCCGACGGGTTCTACCCCATGAACGCCATCTTCATGAACTTTGTCATCCTCATCCCCGTCTGGCAGGGCATCGACTGGCTGCGTCAGCGACGCATCGGCCGCGGCCTTGCGGCAGTGCTGCTGCCCCTCGCCTGGCCGCTGCTCTTTGTGGTGCTGTATCAGCTTTCCCAGGCCGGTCCCGCCGCCTGGGCCACCGACTCCCTGCTGGCCCTCCTTGTCTACACGGTGCTGCCTGCCTGGTCCTTTATTTCCGACGGCGGCATCTTCTTTATCCTGACGGGGATCGGGATGTATCTCACACGGGAACACCGGGCACTGCAGGCCGCCGTCTTTGCCGGCATGACCCTGCTGTTTGATTTTGTCCTCGTCGCCGCCATGCTGTACAAAGGCGAAGGCTTTTCCCTCTCCCTTATGTTCACCGACTATTATGAATGGTTCGGTGTGTTTGCCGTGTTGCCCATGCTGATGTACAACGGCAGCCGCGGCCGCGGCTTCAAGCGGTTGTTTTACTGTTTTTATCCCGCCCATATCTACATTCTGTATGCCCTGTCCTGGGCGGCCTGTCTGGCTCTGACCTGACCGAAGGAGGAATCGTTTTGGCAAATATTCTTGCGGTGGATGACGACCGGGACCTGTGTGCCCTGCTGCGCACGGCTCTGGAACGGGACGGACATCGGGTAGAGGTGCTGCACAGCGGTGCGGAAGTCACCGACCGCCACTGCCGGTGGGCGGACTGCATCCTGCTGGATGTGATGATGCCCGGGGAGGACGGTTTTGCCGCCTGCCGCCGGATCCGGGCTCTGACCGACTGCCCCATCCTGTTTCTCACCGCCCGCACAGAGGAAGCCGATGTGCTGCGCGGCCTGGGTCTGGGCGGCGACGATTATCTGTCCAAGCCGTTCCGTGTGACGGAATTGCGTGCCCGGATCAACGCCCATCTGCGCCGCCAGAACCGCCCGGCATCCCACAGGATCCGCCGGGGCGGGCTGCTGTTTGATCTTTCGGCCGGCGAGGCCTCCACCGATGCCGGGCCGCTGCACCTGACCCGGGCAGAGTACGGCATCTGTGAGTATCTGGCCCTGCACCCGGGGCAGACCTTCTCCAAGGAGCAGATCTACGAGGCGGTGTTCGGCTGTGACGGTACCGCCGATGATTCGGCAGTGACGGAACATGTGAAAAACATTCGTGCCAAGCTGCGTGCCCATGGCCTGCAGCCCATTGAGACGGTATGGGGGATCGGATACCGATGGAAAAGCGAATAAACTCTAGGAAAACCCTGTCCGGCCTGCTGATCGGTTATCTGGTGCGCACCGGTCTGGGGTGTCTGGCTGTCTGCGCTCTCTGGTTCGGGCTGATTCTTATTCTGATCACAGCGGGCGTGCTGCTGCCCGCCAACAGCGCGGCAACCGCAGCGCTGGAAGCCGAGGACGTTCTGTCCACCATGTCCGCCGACCACTTTGATGCCGACGCCCTGTCCCCCCTCTGCCGCTGGGTCCTGCTGGATACCACGGTCAGCCCGGGGCGTATTGCATCCCACGATCAGGTACTTGGCAGCAACATCGGCGGCCGGGATCTGGACCGGGCGCTGCAGCTGGACAGTCCGGTGATACGCCCTTTTTATTACCGGGATGTACGGCTGATCGACGGCACTCTCTGCCGCCTGCAATACAGTTTCGGGGCAACCTATGCCGACCCGGAATTGCGCCGGGTCCTGCCGGATTTTGAACTCTGCTGGCTGGGCATTCTCCTGGTTCTGCTGGCCGTCACGGTATTGCTGTCCACGCGGTATACTGTGGCCTTGCTCCGGCAGGAGACCGACCTGCTGACCAATGCCTGCCGTACCCTGGCAGGCGGAGATCTCTCGGGGGATTCCCTGGGGCACGCCCGGCTCCGGGAATTCGACCAGGCGCTGCGTACCATGGAGGGACTGCGGCAAGAGCTGGCCGGCTCCCTCAAATGCCAATGGGTCATGGAACAGCAGCGCAGCGAGCGTCTTGCCGCGCTGGCCCATGATCTGAAAACCCCCCTGGCCATCGTCCGCGGCAATGCGGAATTGCTGGCGGAGGATTTCCTTCCCGATGCCCAGCGCAGTTTTGTGGACGCCATCCTGCGGGGGGCCGACCGGGCCGGGCAGTATCTGGCCGCCCTGCGCAGCGCCATCCAGGCAGAGCATTCCACCTCTGCGCCCGAGCCGATCGACGCTGCCGCCTTCGCCGCCTCCCTGGCAGATACCGGTACTGCACTGTGCGCCCCGCGGGGCATTTCTTTCCGGATGCAGACGGATTTTCCCGAGGGCTTCCGGCTGCGCGCCCAGCGGCAGAATCTGGGCCGGGCGGTGGAAAACCTGCTGGCAAACGCGGCACGGTTTGCCCCGGAGGACGGCCACGTCACCCTCACCTGCCGCGTGGAAGATGGATTTGTTCTCTTTGCGGTGCAGGATGACGGTCCCGGATTTCCGCCTGAGGTCCTGAGCCGGGGCGGTCAGTTGCTGCAGACCGGCGACGCCTCCCGGTCAGACGGGCACCAGGGTCTGGGCCTTTTCTTAGCCCGCACGGTGGTGGAGGCACACGGCGGCAGTCTACACCTTGAAAACGCGGGCGGGGCGCTGGCCGTGCTGCGCATCCGTCAGAACGCATTTCCCTGAGCTTTTCTCTCCTTCTCATACAAAAACCGCCCTGCCAGGAATGCTCCGACAGGGCGGTTTTCTGTTTTGGTTTGTCAGATCATCTGGGTCCCGGCTGCCCCGTCCAGATGCGCAAGATCGTAGGGCATCGCATAGTCCAGCAGAGCACAGATCTCTTCCCAGCTGCCGGAGGCATCCTTCTCCGCGCCGCCGTCCTGGATGCGGACAACGATCCAGGGGTAATTCACCGACTGTGCGGTGACCTGATCTTCCAGATAGGCCCAGGCATAATAGTTTGCTGCCTTCAGGTCATTTTCCTCGTACTCGATCCACATGAGACTGTACGCCAATGTATCACTGTTATAAAAATTGGAATCCGGAAACAGAGCGGGATGGGTGTCCATGAGCTCCGTATAATACTGGTCGATCAACCCCAGGTCGTTCTGGGTCACCGTGGTGTACATCTGGTATTTGACGGTGCGGTCCAGTTCCTCATTGTAAAACTGTACCATGTCATAGTCGGTGGCGGAAACTGCATAGCCCTCCGGCGTGGCAATATCCATATAATAGTTGCCTTCCCGGATGGTATAGATGCCGTTGCCGTTGTCGGGATTGCCCTCGACCAGGCGGGCAGCCTGCTCGGCGGCCGCATGGGCCTCTGCCGGCAGTTCGGGGATCTCCTGCGGCTCATAGGAGGTATAATCGCAGTTCATGGTGAAGCTGTTGACCGTGTAGGTGATGCCGGAATCCTCCAGAAGGCTGTTCATCACGGTATCCAGGCCCGAGACGGAGCATTCCATCCGGATGGGCAGGTAGGTTTCTTTGTTCACATACATCCGCACATCGGCGCTCACACCGGAAAAATCCAGTCCGCTTTGCAGCGGGGCTTCCGGGTTTTCCCCCTGGGCCCCGGCCAGTTCCCCCAGCATGTTGCCCAGCAGAGGGCTCAGGGCCTCCCCCGAGACAGTTCCCGTCAGGCAGACCGCCGGCACCCCGTTCAGCTCCTCCACCGTCTCGTCAAAGGCCAGCGTCCCGGGGTCATTAAACTGGATGGCCGTTCCCGCCTGCACCATGGTGGCATCGGCATCGGCAGTCATCCAGACGTCGTTCGCGTGCAGATACTGCACCATCTTGCCGTCCTCTTCCAGGAGATAGCTTTCCACCGTAAGCGGCACCCGGACGCCCATCATCTCGTAGCCCATTTCCAGGTCGGTGTAAGCTTTCTGCGGGTCGGCAGAGTAGAGCAGCGACTGTTCCAGGGATACCGTGGTGTCCACCTCCAGCCCCATCATCCCGATGGAAAGATCCATCTGCCCCGTGACCGAGGCCGCCGTGCAGGGCGTTTTTGCCATATTTTCCGCCACCCGCTCCGCCGTCTTTGCCGGCGTCATGGGGCTGCAGCCCTGCAGGGGCAGCAGCATGGCTGCCGCCAGTGTACCTGCCGCAAAACGCAGGAAATTCCGCTTCATGTGATTCACTCCTTTTCCCCTGATGGATGCGTTCTTCTCTGGTATATAAGGAAATTGTATCATCAAATGCGCGTTATTTCCACAATATTTTCGCATTTTACATATAATTTTGTCCTGTTTGTTCAGTTTATCGGGTCTGAAGCCAGTATTCCCCCATGCTGGAACCGGGTTTGCCGGTCACCTCATCGGACAGATAGGCCGCCAGCTGCGGGGTGTCCGGCTGCCAGGAAAGTGCCTCCGCCTCGGTGGGATACTCGATCTCGGCATAGAAAAAGGCCCCCGGCAGGCCGGAATCCACCTCGTTGACCTCCAGCGTCAGTCCGCCCTCCAGGGCATAGCTGCGCCGCAGTTTGGCGATGAGCGGTTTGCCGATCAGATGCCTGAGCTTTTCATACAGTTCGGGCTCGATGTCGGTCTCGATCTCCTCCCGGGAAAGGGTGCCCGCCCCCTTGAAGCAGAGGACATAGTGGGTGGGCCCGCCGGTCAACGCCTCGCGGCGGATGCGCACCGTGGGCCGGACGCTGATATAGCCCTGATCCATGCGGTATTCCTCGGTGAGGGTCAGGCCTTCCGGCCAGCCGGTCACCATCCATTTGCGTTCGATCTCCATTGTCGTCTCCTTTTTGCCGCGGCAGAGCGGCAGGCTTTTGTCCTTGCGGTCTCCTTATTATATCATGAGGGACGCATTCTGCGCGGCCTTCTTGCGTATTTTCCTTTGGGACGGTATACTGATAGCGATTGATTTTGTAAGAAAAGGACGACTGCCGATGAAAACCGTGCGTGAATGGCCTGCCTTCACCGTTTCCAAAAAAGCAGCGGCCAGCCTGGCCGCCGGGCATCCCTGGGTGTACGACAATGAGATCACCCAGTCCCCCGATCCCCTGCCTGCCCCCGGCGGCCTGGCCGATGTGCTGAGCCCCCGGGGCAGCTACCTTGGCACCGCCATGTACAGCCCTGCCAGCCGCATCCGGCTGCGGGTCATCAGCCGCAACGCCAACGACCGCTTTGACGAGGCTTTCTGGCGCCGCCGCCTGGAATACGCCTGGGCCTACCGCAAGCAGGTGATGGGCGAGACCGACTGCCAGTGCTGCCGGTTTGTTTTCGGGGAGGCGGACTCCCTGCCCGGGCTGACCGTTGACCGGTTCGGTCCCCTGCTGGTCACCCAGATCACCAGTGTGGGCATCGAGGTGCGCAAGGACAGGATCCTGCCCCTGCTGGCCGATGTCCTGCGGGCCGACGGCCAGCACATCGAGGGCATCTTTGAGCGCAACGACCTGGCTCTGCGGGACAAGGAGGGGCTGTCCCGGGGCAAGGGGTGGTATCCCCTGCCCGGCGAACCCCTGCCCCAGAGTCCCGTCACCGAGATCTGTGAAAACGGCATCTACTACGCCGTGGACGTGGAGAACGGGCAAAAGACCGGATTTTTCCTCGACCAGAAATACAACCGCCGGGCGGTGGCCCATCTGGCAGCCGGGCGCACCGTGCTGGACTGCTTCACCCACACCGGCAGCTTTGCCCTCAACGCGGCAAAGGGCGGCGCCAAACATGTCACCGCGGTGGATGTGAGCGCCTCCGCCATCGAGATGGCCCGCCGCAACGCCGTGCGAAACGGGCTGGATGACCGGATGGACTTTGTCTGCTCCGACGTGTTTGACCTTCTGCCCCGGCTGGAGGCGGAGGGACATCCCTACGATTTCATCATCCTGGACCCGCCGGCCTTCACCAAATCCCGCTCCACCGCCGCCAGCGCCATGCGCGGCTACAAGGAGATCAACCTGCGGGCCATGCGGCTTTTGCCCCGGGGCGGTTATCTGGCCACCGCCAGCTGCAGCCACTTTGCCCCCGCCCCCGAGTTCGTCAGGATGCTGCATGCCGCCGCCCGGGACACCGGCCGTTCCCTGCGGCAGATCGAAGCCCGCCAGCAGGCCCCCGACCATCCCATCCTGTGGGAAGTTCCCGAGACCGATTACCTGAAATTCTACCTTTTCCAGGTAGTCTGACCACCGGTTTTGCCCCCGCAGAACCGCAAACTATGGAAAAGCGCCAATTTTTACCGTTTCTGTGCCATCGTATTTTGGCAAACCGCCTATTGCGTTTTGTTCCCGCGCCCGATATAATTATCACATAAACAGCAAGGGCGCTGCGAACGTAAGATTCGCAGCGCCTTTGTTAGTTTCGAGCAGTAAAGGAGTATGAAGTATGGCAGCAACCGTTATGGAACTCTACGGCAGCAAAGTCTTCAACGAGCATGTAATGCGCGAGCGTCTGCCCAGTTCGACCTATAAGAGCCTGAAAGCAACCATCGAAAAGGGCCAGCCCCTGGATCTGGATGTGGCCAACGTCGTCGCCAGCGTTATGAAGCGCTGGGCCATCGAGCAGGGTGCCACTCACTACACCCACTGGTTCCAGCCTCTGACCGGCATCACCAGCGAGAAGCATGACGGTTTTGTTGCACCGCAGCATGACGGCACCGCCATCATGGAGTTCTCCGGTAAGGAGCTCATCAAGGGCGAGCCGGATGCTTCCTCCTTCCCCTCCGGCGGCCTGCGCGCCACCGCTGAGGCCCGTGGCTACACCGCCTGGGATCCCACCAGCTACGCTTTCGTCAAGGATGACGTGCTGTGCATTCCCACCGCGTTCTGCTCCTACACCGGCGAAGCTCTGGACAAAAAGACTCCTCTGCTCCGCTCCATGAAGGCCATCTCCGATCAGGCCCGCCGTGTGCTGCGTCTGTTCGGCAAGGAAGCGGATCAGGTCCACACCACCGTCGGCCCCGAGCAGGAATATTTCCTCATCCGCAAGGAAGACTATGAGAAGCGCCTCGACCTGGTTCTCACCGGCCGTACGCTGTTCGGCTCCGCACCTTCCAAGGGCCAGGAGTTGGAGGAGCATTACTTCGGCGTTATCCGCCCCATCGTCTCCGACTTCATGAAGGAGCTGGATGAGGAGCTGTGGAAGCTGGGCATCCCCGCCAAGACCAAGCACAACGAGGTTGCTCCCAGCCAGCATGAGCTTGCTCCCATTTTTGATACCACCAACGTTGCCATCGATCACAACCTGCTGACGATGGAAATGATGAAGAAGGTTGCCTCCCGCCATGGTCTGGTCTGCCTGCTCCACGAGAAGCCTTTCGAGGGCGTCAACGGCAGCGGCAAGCACAACAACTGGTCCCTGAGCACCGAGGGCGAAAACCTGCTGGATCCCGGCGACACCCCCATGCAGAACCTGCAGTTCATGGTGTTCCTGTCCGCTGTCATCAAGGCAGTTGACGAGTATGCCGATCTGCTGCGTACTGCCGTCGCCACCCCGGGCAACGATCACCGTCTGGGCGCCAACGAGGCACCGCCGGCCATCATCTCCATCTTCGTGGGCGAAGAGCTGGAGGCCGTCATCGACGCCATCTGCTCCGATTCTCCCTATGCCGGCCCCGTCAAGATGAAGATGGATCTGGGCGTCGACGTCCTGCCCAAGTTCAGCAAGGACACCGCCGACCGCAACCGTACTTCTCCCTTTGCTTTCACTGGCAACAAGTTCGAGTTCCGTATGCCCGGCTCTGCCGAGAACCTGTCGGATGCGAACTTCATCCTCAACACTGCTGTCGCCAAGGAACTGAGCGACTTCTGCAGCGAGACCGAGGATGCCGCCGATTTTGAGTGCGCTGCTGCCGCCTGGGTCAAGAAGACCCTCAACGAGCACCGCCGCGTGATCTTCAACGGCAACGGTTACTCCGAGGCCTGGGAGGTCGAGGCTGAGCGCCGTGGCCTGCCCAACCGCAAGTGCACTCCCGATGCCATGGTCGCTCTCAAGGAGCCCAAGAACATCGAACTCATGGAAGAGTTCGGCGTCCTGACCCGCACTGAGATGCTGAGCCGCTACGAGGTTGAGATGGAGCATTACTCCAAGGTTCTCAACATCGAAGCCCGCACCATGCTCAAGATCGCCAACAAGCAGCTGATCCCCGCCGTCACCGCTTACATGGACGACGTGGCCGGCACCGCAGCCACCAAGATGACCGTGAACGAGTCCCTGTCGACCCGTGCCGAGCAGAAGCTGCTGACCAAACTGTCCCAGTACGCGGACGAAATGTCCGACGGTGTGGACGAACTCCAGAAGGTCGCGGATGAGGTTTCCGCCATGACGGATGAGACCGCCAAGGCACATGCCTACCACGACGTTGTCATCCCGGCTATGGCAAAGCTGCGCGCCAGCGCCGATGCCGCCGAGGAAATCTGCCGCGAGGATTACTGGCCGCTGCCTTGCTACAGCCGCCTGCTCTACTACACCGAGTGATCGGTTTCCTCGCCGCCTTGTAAACAGGGCGCTGCGCAGAGCACAAATTAGCCATTCTCCTTTTCCTATTTCTTACACCAGCTCGGAGGGCCCGCCATCGCGGGCCTTTCGAGTTTTGGGCTACTACCGGCAGTGCGTCCCCGTCCCGGCGCCTGCCACGCACGGAGGTTCACCATGAAACGGACTGCACAGGATATCCTGAACTTTGTGGAGGACAACGACGTCAAGTTTGTCCGTCTGGCTTTTTGTGATATTTTCGGCAACCAGAAGAACATCTCGCTGTTCGCCAGCGAGCTTCCCGGTGCGTTTGAGCATGGCGTCTGTTTCGACGGCAGTTCCATCGCCGGCTTCATGAACACCGAGGAGAGCGACCTCGTGCTATGGCCTGACCCGGACACTGTCTGCATTCTGCCCTGGCGCCCTGCCGAGGGCCGCGTCATGCGCATGTACTGTGACATCACGCTGCCCGACGGCAAGCCTTTTGAGGGCAACTGCCGGGGATACTTACAGTCGGTGGTGCGCCGCGCCCGGGCTATGGGTCTTGTCTGCAATGTGGGCTGTGAGTGCGAGTTCTACCTCTTTGAGACAGACGATCACGGCAACCCCACCAAGATTCCCCTGGATCACGGCGGCTACTTTGACATTGCCCCCCTGGACAAGGGAGAGAACATCCGCCGGGAGATCTGCTTTGCCATGGAGGATCTGGGCCTCAAGCCCCAGCACAGCCACCACGAGAGCGGCCACGGCCAGAATGAGGTGGATTTCCTCTACGCCCCGGCCCTGCGCTCGGCAGACAACCTGAATACCTTCAAGAGCACCGTCAAGGCCATCGCGGGGCGAAACGGCCTGTTTGCCAGCTTCATGCCCAAACCCCTGCGGGATCAGGCGGGCAGCGGCCTGCACGTCAATATTTCCCTCAAGCGGGACGGCAAGAATCTGTTTGAGGGCGATATTGCCCCCGACAGTGAGCCCGGGCACTTCATTGCGGGCATTCTGGCCCACGCCCGGGAACTGACCGCCTTCTGCAACCCGCTGCCCAACAGCTATGCCCGCTTCGGCAGCTGTGAGGCGCCCCAATATATCAGCTGGAGCCGGCAGAACCGCAGCCAGCTGGTCCGTCTGCCCTCCGCCCACGGGGAGCTCTGCCGCATGGAAATGCGCAGCCCCGATCCTTCCTGCAACCCGCACCTGGCCATCGGCCTGATCCTGGCGGCGGGCCTGGACGGCATCCAGAACAAGATGCTCCTGCCTGCCCCGGTCAACCGCAACCTGTTCCTGCATTCCAGCACCGAGGGCCTGGAAAGCCTGCCCCGCTCTCTGCGGGAGGCCATCACGGTGGCCGCGTCCAGCGACTTCATCTCCAACGAGCTGCCCCTGGCCCTGCTGAACAAATACTTTGAGTACCAGACCCGGCTGTGCCTGGACTTTGAAAGTGCATCCGATCCCGAGGCCTGGGAACGGGAGCACTGCTTCCCCACGGTCTGAATTCCCCGCGCCGTCAACGATGACGGTGAACTTTGCCGAAAGGAGGAACCCGCATGCCTCTGGCATTGATCGCATCTGCCGGCGTCAACGCCAACGAGTACCTGGCACGGCATATTGCCGAGTTGGGCTATCCGCGCCCGGTCATCGTGGCCAGCGGCGGCGAAGCCCGCAGACGGCTGGCGGAGAAGGATTTCGAGATCGTGGTCATCAACACTCCGCTGCCCGATGAGTTCGGCCATGAGTTGGGCACCTATGCGGTGGAGAGCTCCCACGCCGGGGTATTGCTGCTGGCCAAATCCGGCACGGCGGAACAGATCTCCAACAATCTGCAGCACAGCGGCGTGCTGGTTCTGGCAAAGCCGTTTTCCTCCACCCAGTTCCGCCAGGCGGTGCAGATGGCTTCCAGCTGCTGCCGCCGGCTGGCTCCCCTGCTGGAGGAAAACGCCCGCCTGACCGACAAGATCGCCCAGCTTCGTCTGGTGGACCGCGCCAAATGCATGCTCATTGAAAAGCGCGGCATGACCGAGTCGGAGGCTCATCGCCTCATCGAAAAGCGGGCCATGGATACCCGTACCAGCCGGGGAGAGGTCGCCTCCGCCCTGCTGGATGAGGAGGACGACGATCTCTGATCCGCTGCGCTCCAACGCGGCAATCTGCAACCGCATTGCCGGTCTGCACAAAAAACAGTAATTGCTTTTGTGCAGGCCGGCAATTTTGTGAGAAACTTTTCAGGCGGAAGCCTGATGCCCTGTCCACGGGACGGGGGTGGGAAATTTGCACGGCAGAACTGCGAAATCTTGATTTTTGCAGGGCGACGTGTATATAATAATAAATTGGTATAATTGATATGGATGTGGAGGATGTGTGTATGTCTACCAAATATATCTTTGTTACCGGCGGTGTCGTGTCCGGTCTGGGCAAGGGCATCACGGCGGCCAGCCTGGGCCGTCTGCTCAAGACCCGCGGGCTGAAGGTCGCTTCCCAGAAGCTGGACCCTTATATCAACGTCGACCCCGGCACCATGAGCCCCCTGCAGCACGGTGAGGTCTTTGTCACCGACGACGGCACCGAGACCGACCTGGATCTGGGCCACTACGAGCGATTCATCGACGAAAACCTCAACAAGTACTCCAACCTGACCACCGGCAAGGTTTACTGGAACGTGCTGCACAAGGAGCGCCAGGGTGCCTACTTGGGCCAGACGGTTCAGATCATCCCCCACATCACCAACGAGATCAAGAGCTACATCTACAACCTGGCCAAGAGCACCGAGGCCGATGTGGTCATCACTGAGATCGGCGGCACCACCGGCGACATTGAGAGCCAGCCTTTCCTGGAGGCCATCCGTCAGGTGGGCGTGGAGCAGGGCCCTGAGAACTGCTGCTACATCCATGTGGTTCTGGTGCCCTACATTTCCGGCTCCGACGAGTACAAGTCCAAACCTGCCCAGCATTCCTGCAAGGAGCTGCAGGGCATGGGCATCACCCCCAACGTCATCGTGCTGCGCGCCGACGGCAGTGTGGGCGCCGACATCAAGCGCAAGATCAGCATGTTCTGCAATGTGCGCCCCGACTGCGTCATTGAGAACCTGACTATGCCCAGCCTGTACGAGTGCCCCCTCATGCTGGATGCCGCCGGTCTGACCAACGTGGTCGTCCGCCAGCTGCATCTGGAGACCCCGCCGTCCGATCTGACTGAGTGGAAGGAACTGATCTCCCGCATTGCCACCCGCAGCAAAAACTGCACCATCGCACTGGTGGGCAAGTATGTCAAGCTGCACGATGCCTACCTGAGCGTCATGGAGAGCCTGTACCATGCAGGCTTTGAGAACGAGTCCAAGGTGGACATCCGCTGGGTGGACAGCGAAAATCTGCTGGATCAGCAGCGCTGCTCCGAGGAGCTGGCCGACGTGGACGGCATCATCATTCCCGGCGGCTTCGGTGACCGCGGCATCGAGGGCATGATCCAGGCCGCCCGCTATGCCCGTGAGAACCGCATTCCCTGCTTCGGCATCTGCCTGGGCATGCAGATCATGGTCATGGAGTTTGCCCGCGACGTGCTGGGCTATGCCGATGCCAACTCGGGCGAGTTCACTCCCGACGGCCAGCACAATGTCATCGCCCTCATGCCCGACCAGCAGGGCAACATTCCCAAGGGCGGCACCATGCGCCTGGGCAAGTATCCCTGCACCATCGCGGCAGGCACCCACATGGCTGCCTGCTACGGCAAGACCGAGATCGACGAGCGCCATCGCCATCGCTATGAGTTCAACAACGACTTCCGCGAGGAGATGCAGCAGAAGGGTCTGGTCATCGCCGGTACCAGCCCCGACGGCCGTTTGGTGGAGGCGGTGGAGCTGCCCGACCGTGAGTTCCACATCGGCGTCCAGTTCCACCCCGAATTCAAGAGCCGTCCCAACCACGCCCATCCTCTGTTCAAGGGCTTTATTGCGGCTGCGCTCAACTACCAGTGTGAGCGCCTGCACCATGAGCATACTGCCATGAACGACAACATCTGATCTTCCCGCGCCCGGGCAGGCGGTCTGTGCACCGCTGTCCGGGCGCGGTCTGTTTTGCCCGCAAGCACCGGTCCGGATGTAAAAGTTGTTCTCTTTTGAAAAAAATTCCTGCCGGATTGCAAAATTTCCCTTTGCCGCCTCGTATGATAGATAGTCATCCCAGGGAGGCAAACGCACGCTCCGCCGCACAAAAAGGCGGATGGGCTTTCGGGCAGAATCACAAATTCACGCCTGGCCGTGCAAAATATCTTGTAAGTTTTTGTACTACACTCCTTTGGAATGATGCTGTATAATAGATGGATAACCGGAGGTAATTTTGCCCCGGTGACAAAAAAAGGAGCTGTACTATGGTTACCTGGTGTAAGCGCCATCCGATTCAGTTCATGGCGCTGTATCTGGTCTTTTACTTATCGTTTTTCACCCTGCTGGAACACAGCACAGTCCCCTCCGTGATTCTCCACTGCGCACTGGATGATAAGATTCCCTTTTTCAAATACGCCATCATCCCCTATTACCTGTGGTTTGTCTGGATCGTCTGCACCTTGTTCTGGCTGCTGTGGTTCGCCCCCAAAAAGGAGTTCTGGCGTCTGTGTCTGCCGCTGTTTGCCGGCATGACCCTGTCGCTGATGTTCTGCGCCCTGGTGCCCAACGGCGTCTCGCTGCGTCCCGCCTCCATTGAGGGCAACGACATCTTCACCATGCTGGTGCGCGGACTGTGGAAAGCCGATACCTCCACCAACGTCTGCCCGTCCATCCACGTTTTCAACTCGCTGACCCTGGACCTGGCTTTCCAGCGCACCACGCTGCTGTCCAAGCCCAGATACCGCTTTGTGCGGTGGGGTGCCCATCTGCTGGATGTGGCCATCGTGATGTCCACCATGCTGCTCAAACAGCACTCGGTCATCGACGTGGTGTGCGGCATTGTGCTTGCCCTGGTCATCGACCGTGCGGCCACCGCCGTCGCCGCGTCCCTGGCCCGCCATCCCGAACTCACCGCCCCGCAGGGGGAACGTCCCCACGCTGTTCTGGAGCACGAGTGATCCATCGGTTTCCAAAATCCCCCGTTTTCCGGTTTTTCGCGAAAACGGGGGATTTTTTGCCGTTTTTTGCCTTTACCCCGCCATGGGTTTGTGTTATACTGTGGTCGGAGAATGCCCCGCCGCCACTTGTTGCAGCGGCAACAGCAGCTCTCTCTGCAACATTTTATACTGGATGTTACTGATCGCGGGGCGGCGCACCGCGTTTTTTCGTGCGCCCAACCGCCATATTTACAGGGAGGTTTCAAAGCATATGCACTGCACCCATCTGATTGCGGCCGATACCTGGTATGTCGGCGCAAGCGACCGCCGTCTGGCCAAGTTTGAAAATCTGTTCCCCATTCCCCGCGGCGTTTCCTACAACTCGTACCTGATCGTCGACGAGAAGACCGCGCTGCTGGATACCGCTGACGCTTCGGTCAGCGCACAGTATCTGGAGAACACCGCCTATGCCCTCAATGGCCGCGGGCTGGACTACCTCATCATCAACCATATGGAGCCCGACCACGCCGCCACCATCGCGGAAGTGCTGCTCCGCTGGCCCGAGGTGCAGATCGTCTGCAATGCCAAGACCGTCCCCATGCTCAAGAACTACTTCCCCGCCGCAGCGGAAAAGATCGATGCCGCCCTGCTGGTCAAGGAGGGCGATGTTCTCTCCCTGGGCAGCCACGAGCTGACCTTCGTCATGGCTCCCATGGTCCACTGGCCGGAAGTCATGCTGACCTTTGACAAGACCACCAACGTGCTGTTCTCCGCGGATGCCTTCGGCACCTTCGGCGCGCTGGACGGCAACATCTTTGCCGATGAGGTGGATTTCGCCCGGGATTGGCTGGACGACGCCCGCCGCTACTATGCCAACATCGTGGGCAAGTACGGTGCCCAGGTCCAGGCTGTGCTGAAAAAGGCCGCCGGCCTGCCCATCCAGGTCATCGCCCCGCTGCATGGTCCCATCTGGCGGCAGGATCTTGCCTGGTTCCTGGGCAAGTATGACCTGTGGAGCCGCTGGCAGCCGGAAGATCAGGGCGTTGTCGTCCTGTACGGCAGCATGTACGGCAACACCGCCAGCGCGGCCTCCGCTCTGGCCGGCCTGCTGGCTGACCGCGGCGTCCAGAAGATCGCGGTCCATGACCTGTCTGTTGTGGATACCAGCGAGGCTGTGGCCGAGTGCTTCCGTGCTTCCACCATCGTTCTGGCAGCCCCGACCTACAATGGCGGCCTCTATCTGCCCATGAACGCCCTGCTGGAGGACCTGAAGGCCCTCTCCCTGCAGAACCGCACCTTCGCCCTGATCGAGAACGGCAGCTGGGCTCCCATGTCCGGCAAGCTGATGGCCGAGCGCGTGGGCGAGCTCAAGAACTGCACCCTGCTGGACACCCGCGTCACGCTGCGCGGCGCGCTGTCCCCTGCTCAGGACGCAGACCTGGCCGTACTGGCCGACGCTGTCGTCGCTGCGGTGAAGGGCTGATTCCCTATAGATTTCCTGCGGGAGGAACGGTAGTGTTCCTCCCGCTTTTTTTGCAGCCCCGCCATCAGAGAAAAAACAGGAAGCCCCCGGCAAAAGCCGGGAGCTTCCTGTCTTTTTTTCGGTATCAATCCAGTTTTATTCCGTTCTCACGGAGGCCGAAGGGATCGCTGTCCCCTGTCAGGCCGTCGGCCGAGAGCATTTTTTCCATCACATCAATGTCCGCCGAGACATCCAGGGCATCGTCCTGGAACATCTTGTCCAGCTGATTTTCAAAGGCCACGACCAGCGTATCCATCGACTGCTCGATCCGGCGTTTGGACTCCCGGATGTTGGTGCCCTCGATTCCCTGGGCTTCCAGCTCGGCGTAAGTATCCAGCAGCTTGAGAGAGGTGGGAAGGTAATAATCCATGAACTTGCGCATCTGGGGCAGCTTTTCAGGATTCTCCCGGATCTGGGCAAAGATTTTGGCCGAGACTGCCTCCAGGCGGCTGATCTTGTCGCTCATCTCCGCATCGGGAATGGCGTCATTGACGCGGCGCAGTTCCCGGAGGATCTTCTCGTATTTTTCGTTGCCCTGGGTGTTCTTGTCGGATTCCGCCTCCTTGGGCTCCGGCTGCGGTTCCGGCTTGTCGCGGGGCTCCGGCGGAACGCCGCGGACGATCAGCGCACGGCTGCGCATATCCAGATAGGCTCCCGGGCCGAACACACCTTTTGCAATGCAGTTTTCCAAATGGCCGCAGCATTCCTGCTCATTGCAGCCCAGGGAGGCGGCAATGTCCTCCACATACATATGGTCGGCATTGCCCACAATGTTTGCGATCTTGCGGCGCTTCATCCAGGAGGTACGCATCCGCTGCGCCCCGATGCAAAGCCCCAGGCCCCCGATGAAGAACATGGCAAGGGGCCAGATTTCCTCCAGGTACCAGGCGATGTCCCGGTAATCGGTCAAAATCCACAGATTTTCCAGCAGTTCCGCTCCGCCGCCCAGGCCGCCGATGACCATGAGAATAATGCCCACCACCAGCAGAATGTCCGCCTTGCTCTTGTCCTCGGTCCCGGCGCTGGCCGCCGAAGGCTGCGGCGCGGTGTAGGCCGGCCGCTGCGTCTGGGAGGATGCTGCCGGCCGTGAAGAACGGCTGGACCGGGCAGCGGGACGCTGGCGCATGACCTGGTTGACTGCCAGGAAGATAAAGCCCAGCGGGAACCACATCACAAATCCCAGCAAAATTGCCCACCAGGGAAACCAGAAATGCCCGTCACGGCTGAATTCCCGGCGCAGGCTGTTGCCAAAACTGGCGGGATTCTGCCGGTAACCAGGGCGGTAGGAATTGGGGCCATATCCGCCATTGGGACGGTAGGGTGTCCCCTGCTGATAGCGCGGTCCCTGGGTCTGCTGGCGACGGTTGCGCTGCTGTTCCTCGTCATATGGTTGGTTCGGCATGACTTTCACGTTCCTTCTTTGGCTGGTTGGTCAGGGAAGATCCGAGAGCAGCTCCCGCAGCTCATCGGTCAGGTAGTAGGTGCTGCCTATCTGGTAGGGATTGTCCTTGTCGTAGGGCACATGGGTGCACAGATAGTCCACCCAGGCGGAGTATCCCGATCCCGAAAGATGCAGGCCGTCCGGCTGGGCATAATCTGACCGCAGACAGCCGTTCTCATCCACAAGGGCATCGCTCAGGGCCAGGTACAGGCAGCCTTTTTCCGCTGCCATGGCGCTCAGGGAAGCATTGATGCTGTTTACGCGCTCCGGCGTCAGGCCCGGCATGGTTTCCAGGGCCTCAGCCTGCACCGGCAGAACCGACTGTACAAAGATGGTGGTATCCGGCAGGACAGCCTTCAGCTCATCAAGCATACGGCCGTAATAATTCAAGAAGCCTTCATCATTGGTGGTGGAATACGCCAGCGTGTTGGCGCCCATGAGCACATACAGCTTTTTGGGCTGGGCCTGGGCCAGCACATCCAGGGGGATCTCCTCCCCGCGGGTATCGCTGCTCATGGTGGTGCGGTTGACAATGTCATTGGGCGAGGCGCCCTCATACGCGCAGACCAGGGCATCTCCCACATTGATGTTGTAGGTGGTGTAACCGACGGTCAGGGAATCCCCCAGGAACGCGGCGTCGTCAAACCAGCTCACGTCCACTTTGCCGAATTCCGGCACGGCCGCAGGCGTAGCGGGTGCCGCCGTATAGGTGTAGTTTTCCGTCTGGCGTGCGGGCCCCACATCTCCCCAGTTCACCGCGGCGTCCTGGGCAACGCCGGTATCCCCCGCATAGGGCAGCGGTGCCACCACCGACGCGGTCAGCTGGGAAGTGTCTCCCTGGAGGATTGTATCCTCGTTTTCGCTGCTGTCTCCCGGAAGCAGGGCCGTGATGACCCCGGAAGCCAGCAGAATACACACTCCTGTTGCAATGAAGGTCAGCCGCCGGCGCATCCGTCGGGTCTGGCGCGCCCTGCGGGCTGCCGCCCGCACCGACTGCTGCGGGCCGGGCATGGCCTCCCCGTCCGGGGAACGGACCGGCCTCTGGGGCTGGGGCGGGCGCTGCCAGCCGTCGGCCTCCGCCGCCGAGGGCGGTGAATAGGGTTTCCGGTAAATGTTTTTGGCGGTCGGTTCCGGGCGGGATTGCGGCGGGCGGACAGGCTGCTGCCCCGGTGTAACCCGGCGTACTCCGCCGCTGCCCGGCGCCTTGACCTGTCGGTTCTGTCTCGGCCGGGGCTGATATCCCCCGTATCCGCCTTCCTTGTTTGGCATAGGCCTGCCCTCCTTTCGCAAAGACTGGTTAAAGGTATTATAGCATATCCCCGTGCGTAAAAACAGCTTTTTGCCCGCCGCCTCTGTAAACTTTCACTGAACAACGCTTCTCGTTATGTCCACCGGGCAAAGAAAACGCCCCCGCTTGCGCGGAGGCATCCGTTCTTCAGTTGTCCTTGGGGAACCGGCTGTTGAACCGGTCCAGCGCCAGGGCGCAGATCACGCCGACCACCAGACAGATCAGATTGGCAGCCAGTGCTCCTGCCGAGGCGGCAAAGCTCTGGTAGGGCACGATCATGAGGGTTGCGGCGATCACAATGCCCACAATGGCATGGAAAGCGCAGGAATACTGGTGGGTGAACAGCGAGTCGATGCCCTTGGCCAGGCAGATCACCGTAACGATAGCCCCCAGCGCCCCGGGCAGCAGCACGTTCACGTCCAGATGGCCCAGACCATCCACAAAGGGCGTGTACAGGCCCAACGGCATCAGCAGGGTGGAAAAGCTCATACCGGGCGCAATGACGCTGAGCGCCACGCAGAAGCCACAGAAGAGATACCAGCCAAAGTTGGGGACGATCCTGACCGACAGCACGTTGAGGGTCCCCAGCAGGGCCAGGACCACCAGGAATGCCACCACCATGGACACCCAGGAAGCACGGGTACGCCCCTGCTCTCCCGCTTCCCGGAAGAGGGACGGCAGCATGCCTGCGATCAGGCCGACAAACAGACAGACTGACTGGTCCGGATAGCTTTCCAGGAAAAAGGACAGCAGATTGGCAATGCCCAAAAAGCCCACCGCCGCACCGAGGATCACCGGCAGCAGGCGGGGCACATGGGTTTTGAAATGTCGGACCGGACTGGACAGCAATTCCATGACCGGCTTGTAGATACCGAAAATCACACACAGGACGCCGCCCGAGATACCAGGCAACACTGCTCCCAGCCCGATCAGCGCCCCCTGCAGGAAACGCATGACCAGACGCACCACAGGCTGACGTCCAACGGAAGAATCTTTCATAGAGAGGATATCCTTTCCCAGTTTTTTCCCAGCAGCGAAAACACCACCCGGAATTTCGTACCATTATATCATACCCACGTATTTCTGAGAAGCGTGACACCTGCTGTATTTCTGTCGCAGAGACAAAGTTTTTTTGTGTGTTTTGCGCATTTTCCTGTCGGGCATTCCTGCCTGCGGCCTGTCATCTGCAAGGTCACGGAATCCTTGTTCCCTGCTGCTTCCATTGTACCCGGAGTGCATACAGCGCACGCTTTTCAATGCGGGAGACATAGCTCCGGCTGATGCCCAACCGCCGGGCCACCTCCTGCTGAGTCTGTTCCTTCTCCCCATCCAGTCCGTAGCGCATGGCAAGAATACGGGCGTCCCTCTGCGGCAGTGCCTTGACCAGCTGCCGCAGCCGCACGGCAAGATCCCGCTGCTCGCAGTCCTCCTCCATGGCGGCATTGTCCGGCAAAACATCAGCCAGGGTCAGAGTGCCGCTGTCATTGGCGTGGCTTTCCAGCGGTTCCTGCAGGGAGAGCGGCGTTCCTTCCCGCCGGGTATGCCGCAGATGCATCCGCAGCTCATTTGCTATCCTCACCCCAAGGGGCCTCGGCTGGAATATCGTGCGAGGGTTCCTCGTCCTCGTAGTCCACGTCCCCGAAAGGCTCCAGATCTTCGGTGTCCTCCTCGGCGCCCTCCGGGTTGCGGATGTCCAGGGCGGGCAGAACGTCGGCAGCATCCCGCCAATCCACGTCCTCGTCCACCGCCCCGAACAGCACCACATGGGCGTACTGGCCGTCCCAGATGACCTTGCGCACCACCGTGCGGATGGCCGCCCGCTTCTGCTCCACCGTCATCTCGTCGATGCCGTCCCGGAACACCGTGAGCAGCTGCCGCATAAGGTCGAACTCGATGCCGCTCAAAGCGTGCTGGGCGGTCAGGCCTTCCAGCTCTGTGATGCGGGCCTGCAGTTCGGCGTCCTGGGCGTGGAGTTCTTCCAGACGCTTTCGTACATGGATAGCCGCCGTGCTGTCGCCGAAGTCCGCCAGAGAGTCCACCAGGGCGTTGATCTTGCGCTGGGTCTCGGCCTGCTGCTGCCGCAGGTCCTCCAGCCGCTTGTCGTATTCCTCCCGGTTGCCGGTGTAAAACCGCTTGCTCTTTTCCAGCTGGGTCAGGAAGGTGCTGTCGTTGCTGGCCAGACTCTTGACCTGCTCCACGATAGCAGCGTCCAGCAGATTGCCGTGGGCGTTGCGCCGGTTGCAGAGGCTGCGCTTGCTGCGCTCCTTCATCTTGCAGACGTAGGT
>CALXHO010000022.1 GCA_944388125.1 uncultured Gemmiger sp.
ATCTGCAGAAGAAGGACATCAATCGTTACCGCGCCCTGATCGCTGAGCTGGGTCTGCGCAAGTAATCTTGCAAAACGGTGGGCAGGACGCACAAGGTTGCGTCCTGCCCTCTTTTTATATCATCTTCCAGGAACCCGGGTTCATCCAACGTGGTTTTGTGCAGTAAATCGAACGCCCGGACACCGGTCCGGACACTGGATTTATTGCTCAAAACTGGGATGCACCCTTGTTATAGCTCCTGCGGACGGGTCAGCCGTGCCGCAAAAACCCAAAATCAAGGAGGAAATACGAATGGCACTGGAATTTGCATCCCGCAAGGAAACATTCCCCAACTACCGCAAGTACGAGACCACGTTTGCGGGCCGTCCGTTCATTGTCGAGACCGGCAAGATGTGCGGACTGTCCAACGGCAGCGCCATGATCCGCTACGGCGAGACCTGTGTGCTGTGCAACGTCACCATGAGCGAAAAGCCCCGTGACGGCATTGACTTTTTCCCGCTCAGCGTCGAGTTTGAGGAAAAGCTCTATGCGGCAGGCCGCATTCCCGGCAGCTTCATGCGCCGTGAGGGCCGCCCCGGCGAGCATGCGATCCTGAACTCCCGCGTGGTGGACCGTCCCATCCGTCCGCTGTTCCCCAAGGATATGCGCAATGACGTCTGTGTCACCATGACGGTCATGAGCCTGGATCCGGACAACTCTCCCGAGATCGCCGGCATGAACGGTGCGTCTCTGGCCATCGCCATGTCGGACATTCCCTGGCGCGGTCCCATCGGCGGCATCCAGGTCGGCCTGGTGGACGGCGAGATCGTTCTCAACCCCACCTATGAACAGCGCCAGAAGAGCGACTTGGCCCTGACGCTGGCGGCTTCCCAGGAAAAGATCGTCATGATCGAAGCCGGTGCCAACGAAGTGGACGAGGCCACCATGATGGCTGCCATCAAGGCGGGCCATGCCGAGATCAAGAAGATGCTGGCCTTCATCAATTCCATCGTCGCAGAGATCGGCAAGCCCAAGGCGGATTTCCCCTCCATGGATCTCGACCATGATCTGCTGGCCGATGTCAAGGCCCGCCACCTGGATCAGTTCAAGGCGGCCATGGATACCGACGACAAGAACGTCCGCGACGCAGCCCTGCTGCCCATCATGGACGAGATTGCCCAGGAGCATCCCGAGCTGGATGCCGCGACGCTGGATTATGTCAGCTACAAGATGCAGAAGCAGGTTGTCCGTCGCTGGCTGCTGGACGAGGGCAAGCGCGTGGATGGCCGCGGCATCAATGAGATCCGCCCGCTGGCCGCCGAGGTCGGTCTGCTGCCCCGTGTCCATGGCTCCGGCATGTTCACCCGCGGCCAGACCCAGGTCTTGACCATATGCACCCTGGGCTCCACCAAGGATGCCCAGACCATGGATGATCTGTCTGACACTCCGCTCAAGCGTTACATCCATCATTACAA
The DNA here is from genome assembly GCA_944388125.1 of uncultured Gemmiger sp. GTDB lineage: Bacteria > Bacillota > Clostridia > Oscillospirales > Ruminococcaceae > Gemmiger. The sequence continues at coordinate 1,455 of CALXHO010000022.1, forward strand.
TATGCCGCCGTACTCCACCGGTGAGGCCCGTGCACCCCGCAGCCCCGGTCGCCGTGAGATCGGTCACGGCGCACTGGCAGAGCGCGCGCTGATTCCTGTGCTGCCCTCCATGGCGGATTTCCCGTATACCATCCGCTGCGTCTCCGAGGTCCTGTCCTCCAACGGCTCCACCTCCCAGGCTTCCATCTGCGGTTCCACCCTGGCCCTGATGGATGCGGGCGTGCCCATCAAGGCACCCGTTGCCGGCATTTCCTGCGGCCTCATCACCGAGGGCGACCGCTGGATGACCATGCTGGACATCCAGGGCGTTGAGGACTTCCACGGCGATATGGACTTCAAGGTCGGCGGTACCCGCCGCGGAATCACCGCCATTCAGATGGATATCAAGATCGACGGCCTGACCTATGAGATCGTGGAGGAGGCGCTGGAAAAGTGCCGCAAGGGCCGCCTGTATATCCTGGACGAGATCATCAAGCCCTGCATTGCCGAGCCTCGCAAGGAGCTGTCCAAGTACGCGCCCAAGATGTTCAGCATGCAGATTCCCGTGGACAAGATCAAGGATGTCATCGGCAAGGGCGGCAAGGTCATTCAGGATCTGTGCGCCACCTGCAACTGCAAGATCGACGTGGAGGAAGACGGCCATGTCTTCATCTCCGCCATTGATGCCGATGATGCCAAGCGTGCCATCTCCACCATTAAGACCATTGTGGAAGATCCCGAGATCGGTGCCATTTACAAGGGCCGCGTGACTCGCCTGATGAACTTCGGCGCCTTTGTGGAGATCGCCCCCGGCAAGGAAGGCCTTGTCCACATCTCCAAGCTGGACGATCACCGTGTGGAATGCGTGGAGGATGTTGTCGCTGTGGGTGACCCTGTCTTTGTCATGGTGACCGATATCGACCAGCAGGGCCGCATCAACCTGTCCCGCAAAGATGCTCTGGCTGCCATCGCCAAAAAGCGTGCAGCACAGAATGGCCAGAATCAGTAATTGAGACTCAAAAAGGCGGCGAGCTTTACAGGCTCGCCGCCTTCTGTTATTTATTGGAATCTCAGAAAAAGACCAGTTCGCGCAGCCATCGGAAAACAGCGCTTCAGGAAATCCGCTTTGCAACCACGGCAAGGCGTTTGTCTGTGGCAGAACTGGTGGTCCCGCAGGTGGAGAGAGTCAGAAGCTGGTCGCCGTACGCGGCATCCACACCGGTATCAAAAAGGGCAAGATCCTGGATGGCGCGGTATCTTGCCTGCCAGTCCTTTTCGTCCTTTGCATCAAAAAAGGTGTAGTAGGGGAGAGCGTCAGCGCCGACTTCGGTGCGTAATACCGCTACGATCTGCCATTCCATCTCTTCATAGAGAGTATCAAAGGAGAAGGTGGGATGCGCTTTGCAGAATGCTTCGTCGGCAAAGGAATCCAGTTTGCCGAACATACTGCCGTCGGACATGTTGTGCCCGTAAATGAGCCAGTTGGCGGTAGGAGGGTCGGACAGACGGCAGTTTTCGTCGAGAAAGAGGCTGCCGGCCAGGGAATATAGCTTGTCAAATCCCCGGCGCAGATAGTATTCATTGTCTCCCGGTGTCTGCATGACAGGATAATCCACGCCGATGGCGTCAATGGTCAGCCAGCCTACCAGATCATTGTTTTGCTGATAGAGCGCCTCATATTGGGGGAGGATTGCTGTGCCGGACGGAGTGGACTCCTCCGGTGTTGCGGCACCGGCAGGCGCATTGATGGTGGCCGGCTGGACGTTGACGGTAACGGGGGAGGGGTCGGCAGATTCCGGAGACATCACGGCAGCGGGCGGTTCCGGCTGACCACCGTTGAACACGATCTGCCGGATCAGTAAGAAAGCAGCCGGCAGAACCAATGCCAGTCCCAGAAGGCGCAGAAGAACAACGCGCAGGCGCTGCTGTTTCCGCAGCGTGGTGCGCGCACCGAAAGGATAATAGGCAGAACTTCCGTTCAGATGGGCGTAGCGGCCTTTTTTGGGCATGAAGAAGAACCTCTCACACGGGACAAGGAAAGAAAAAAGCCTCCTGCCGAAAAAACGGAAGAGGCTGTCGGAGCAATCATCAGATGCGCTTGAGCATCAAAAGCCCTGCCGAGCAAAACAGGATCAGGCCGATGGCGCCCGCCATATAGACAACCGGGGCGTCACCGGTGGACGGCGTGGGGGAGGGGGCCGGAGAAGCGGTTGCCGCCGGGGTTTCGGTGGGGGAGACAACATCTGCCATGGCGTAGGTTTCGTCCACTTTGACCGGCTCGTTGTGGACATCGCGGGATGTAGCTGCCACAGTGGGGGTAGGCGCGGGAGTGGATTCGCTGAGATTCGTGGAAGATGGAATGCCACAGGCCGCAAGAAGTGTAATGAAAACAACGGCAAGCAGAATGCCCACAATGCGTTTCAAGGAAAAGGCCCTCCTTTTCTCAAACAAAACGGCGCAAACCAATCCTGTGCGGCTGCATCTGCAGTCACACGCGCCGGTCCAAATTACGGAAAACGCACATCGCAAGGATGTGCGACAAATGTTTACAAGTCACCAATCTATTTCGTTTATTCTATCACGCAGGGCCGGCTGCGTCAAGGTTTCCTGACGCCAACCAGCATATTTCGTGGATTGCTGCCGCGGGATAATTTCGTTATCATTCTCCCGGGATACAAAATTGACGTCCGGCGGGGGTTGTACAAACGGATGGCAGGCAGTATAATAAACTAAATAAATGCTGGCGGGCGGCGGGAAAGTTCGCCTGACCCAGTGAAGGAGTAACAGCATGAAAGGTATCATTCTTGCAGGCGGTGCCGGCACCCGGCTGTATCCGCTGACGATGGTCACTTCCAAACAGCTTCTGCCCGTCTATGACAAGCCGATGATCTATTATCCTCTCTCCACACTGATGCTGGCGGGGATTCAGGATATCCTGATCATTTCCACCCCCACGGATACGCCCCGGTTTGAGGCGCTGCTTGGGGATGGCAGCCAGTACGGTGTGCGGCTGCAGTATAAGGTCCAGCCGTCTCCGGATGGCCTGGCTCAGGCATTTTTGCTGGGCGAGGAATTCATCGGTGATGATTGCTGCGCCATGGTTCTGGGCGATAATATTTTCTATGGTGCAGGATTCGGCCGTCGGCTGCGCGCGGCGGCGTCCAACGCCGAAAATGGCCGTGCAACGGTGTTCGGCTATTACGTCAACGATCCTGAACGCTTTGGCGTCGTGGCATTCGATCAGGAGGGACATGCAACCTCCATTGAAGAAAAGCCTGCCCAGCCCAAGAGCAATTATGCGGTGACGGGTCTCTACTTCTACAACCGTGATGTGGTGCGCATGGCCAAACAGGTCAAACCCAGCGCCCGCGGCGAGCTGGAAATCACAACCCTGAATGAGATGTACCTGGACCAGGGGCTTCTGGATGTGCAGCTCCTCGGCCGGGGCTATGCCTGGCTGGATACGGGCACTATGGACAGCCTGGTGGAGGCGGCGGATTTTGTCCGCATGATCGAGCAGCGGCAGGGCATCAAGATCTCTGCACCGGAAGAAATTGCCTACAAATATGGCTGGATTACCCGGGACAAGCTGATGGAAAGCGCCGAGCGCTACGGCAAGTCTCCTTACGGCGCCCATCTGCGCAATGTGGCGGACAATAAGTTCATGTACTGAATAACAGGACCGCGGCGCGGTCCGATTTTTGCGGAGGACACTATATGAAAATCCTGATCACAGGCTGCAAGGGACAGCTGGGTACGGAACTTCAGAAACAGCTGCATGACGGCCGCTGTGTTCTGGGCCCTCTCCCCGAGCGGCTGAAAAATGCTCCGGTCGTTGCGGTCGACCTGGAAGACCTTGATATCACCGACCGGGAGGCAACGATTGCCTACATTCGCAGGCATCAGCCGGACACGGTCATCAACTGTGCGGCGTTTACCAATGTCAACGGCTGTGAAACCAACCGGGATGCGGCGTTCAAGGTCAATGCCCTGGGACCTCGCAATCTGGCCATGGCCTGTGAGAAGGTCGGCGCCCGCCTGATTCACGTTTCCACCGACTATGTGTTCAGCGGGGCGCCCAACGGCGGGATTCCGCTGGATGAGTGCGCCCTGCCGGCTCCGGTTTCGGCCTACGGTCAGACCAAGCTGCTGGGCGAGCAGTATGTCCAGAAATTCTGCCGCCGTCATTTCATTGTGCGTACCGCATGGCTGTACGGAGCTGCGGGCAAGAATTTTGTCAAGACCATGGTGAACCTGGCCAAGACCCATGACCAGATCACGGTTGTCAACGATCAGCTGGGCAACCCCACCAATGCAGTGGATCTGGCCTATCATCTGCTCAAACTGGCAGTCAGCCATGATTATGGCATCTATCACTGCACCTGTAACGGTGTCTGCAGCTGGTACGACTTCGCCTCCGAGATCATCCGTCTCTCGGGGGAAAACTGCAAGGTAATGCCGATCTCCAGTGAGGAGTATGCTGCCCAGCACCCGGAATCGGCCAACCGCCCGGCATGGAGTGCACTGGACAACCGGATGCTGCGCTGCACCGTGGGCGATTCGATGCGCGACTGGAAGGTCGCGATTCAGGATTTTTTTACAAATTGGGATGGTAAGTGAACTATGAAAACCTATCTTGTCACCGGCTGCGCCGGATTTATCGGTTCCAACTTTGTCCATTACATGCTGGAAAAGCATGAGGACATCCGTCTTGTCAATCTGGACAAGCTGACCTACGCGGGCAATCTGGAAAACCTCAAGGACGTGGAGAACGATCCCCGTCACATCTTTGTCCAGGGGGATATCTGCGACAAGGCGCTGGTCACCGACCTGATCGCCAAGTATGACCCGGATTATCTCATCAATTTCGCGGCGGAAAGTCATGTGGACCGCAGCATCAAGAACCCGGAAATTTTTGTGGAGAGCAATGTTCTGGGCACCGTCAATCTGCTGCAGTGCTGCAAGGACGCCTGGTATGACGCCGACAGCAAGACCTGGAAGCCGGGCAAAAAGTATCTGCAGGTTTCCACCGATGAAGTATACGGTGCACTGGGCGCCGAGGGTTACTTCACCGAGACCACCCCGCTCAGCCCCCACAGCCCCTATTCCAGCTCCAAAGCCAGCGCCGACCTGTTTGTCATGGCTTTCCACGACACCTACGGCATGCCGGTCAATATCACCCGCTGCTCCAACAATTACGGCCCCTATCAGTTCCCGGAGAAGCTGATCCCGCTTCTCATCAATAACGCCAAGCAGCACAAGACTCTGCCCGTCTATGGCGACGGCATGCAGGTACGCGACTGGCTGTATGTCATGGATCACTGCAAGGCCATCGATATGGTTGCGTCGGACGGCAAGGTGGGGGAGGTCTACAACGTGGGCGGCCACAATGAGCGCCCCAACATCTTCATCGTCAAGACGGTGATTGCTCAGCTGCATGACCGTCTGGGTGACGACGCCATCAGCGAAGAGCTCATCACCCATGTGGCCGACCGTCTGGGCCATGACCGCCGCTACGGCATTGACCCCACCAAGATCAAGAACGATCTGGGCTGGTACCCGGAGACTCCCTTTGAAAAGGGCATTGTCCTGACCATCGACTGGTACCTGGCCAATCCGGACTGGATGGCCCACGTTACCAGCGGTGACTACCAGAAATATTACGAGCAGATGTATAAAAATCGCTGATCGCACCTCCCCGTGCCCGTGCCCGCCTGTCGGGTGCGGGCATATTGTGCCAAAACGGGTTTCCCCTTTGCAATGCGGGGAGGGCTGTGCTATACTATAAAGACATTGCAGACCCGCCCCGCAGTATGACATTTTGCGGCGCGGCGTCATGGAGACTTTCCCGACCCAAGGAGTAAAGAATGGCGATTTCAAGAGAAGAACAGCTGCGCAATAACCGCCGCCTGGCCCGCCAGGCGCTGGGCCTTGTGGCGATCCTGCTGATCGTGATCGGCCTGTTCACGGTGATCGGCTGGGCCATCCGTGCCATTACGGCGGCACTGGATGACTCTGACCGGCGCGAAAGCTATGCCGATCTTTTGTACGGTCTTGTCATGTTTGACACGGTGCCGTTTGATGATGTGAATACGGTGGATCAGTCCATCTTCAAGCAGGCGGCAATCTGGGGCTGTGTCTATCAGATCCAGAAGGACGGCGGCAGCCTCGACCAGTACGAGCGTGACGAGGAAACCGGCTGTATGATCCTGCCGCAGCTTGAGGTGGATGCGTATCTTACCAACCTGCTCGGCCCGGATTATCAGATCGAGGAAGGCTCCTTCCAGACTTCCGAGATGAACTACGTTTACAGCGAGGAAAAGCAGGGCTACCTTGTCCCGGTCACCGGTTCGGTGGGCCTGTATACGCCTGAGGTGGAAAACATCTCCACCCAGAGCGGCAAGATGTATGTCACTGTGGGCTACATCCCCACCCTGGCCAGCACCACCAGCCTGACCCTGACGACGCCCACGGAACCCACCAAATATATGGATTATGTGTTCACCCGCGGGGAGAACCGTCAGTGGTACCTGTCCGCCCTGCAGGAGAGCGACATGCAGGTGACGGCATCGTCCAGCTCGGTGGCCAGTGAGAGCCAGGCTGTCACCAATGACCCCCAGGCCATGGTGGAGAGCAATCTGGCATCCTCGGTGGTAGGCGGAGATGCTTCCAGCGATTCTGAGCCTGCCTCTGAACCGGCAGGGGAACCGTCCGATGATACGGCGGCGACCAATCCGGATGGAGACAACACCGGGGACGAGTCCTCGTCGGATGGCTCCGACAGCGCTTCCGACCAGACGGACAGTGCTGCGGAGGATGGCGACGGCGCGGATTCTCAGCCGGAAGAATAATTCCAGACAAGAACAGGCAAGGCCCGCAAAACCGGAGCATTCCGGCGGCGCGGGTTTTGTTTTGCCCGGAGAGTTGCGCGCTGGACAGATGGATAAATTGACATTCCAGGGAAATTTTGTTTTAATAAATAGATGTATCCGCTTTTTGGCGGTGCATAACAGAGAGAAATACGTGTAGAAACTGCTCTTCGCGTACACAATAGAGATGGATGAGCTTTGGATGGAGGGGTAACCTTTTCATGGCAAAAAAGCAGGAGTATGGCAACGAAAGCATCAAGAGCCTGAAAGGCGCTGACCGGGTACGCAAACGCCCGGCCGTTATTTTCGGTTCTGACGGTGTGGAGGGATGTGCCCACTCGATTTTTGAGATCGTCTCCAACTCGATCGACGAGGCCCGGGACGGTTACGGCAACAAGATCAACGTCACCTTGTTTGAGGATCACTCGGTGGAGGTCGAGGACTTCGGCCGCGGTATCCCGGTAGACTACAACAAGGCGGAACAGCGCTGGAACTGGGATCTGGTTTTCTGCGAACTGTATGCCGGCGGTAAATACGGTGAGGGCAGCGGTACCTATGATTTCAGCCTGGGTCTCAATGGCCTGGGCCTTTGTGCCACCCAGTATGCCAGCGAGTGGATGACTGCCGATATTTACCGTGACGGCTGCCACTATCACCTGGATTTCAAGCACGGCGAGAATGTGGGCGGCCTCAAAAAGGAATCTTACTCTGGACGCCGCACCGGTTCCATCATCCGCTGGAAGCCGGATACTCAGGTTTTCACTGACATTGCGGTCACGCCGGAGACTTTCCGCGACATGCTCAAGCGTCAGGCAGTGGTCAATGCCGGCATCACGCTGGTCTTTGACGACCGCTCCCAGGGCAAGAGCGAAAAGAGCGAGTACTATTACGAGAACGGCATCGTCGATTATACCAATGAGCTGGCGGGGGAGAACTCCCTGACGCCGGTGCACTTCTGCCAGGGCTCGGCCACCGGCCGGGACCGTGCCGACCAGCCTGAGTATGAAGTGCAGATGAATGTGGCGTTCTGCTTTTCCAACACGGTGCAGACGCTGGAATACTACCACAACTCCAGCTGGCTGGAACACGGGGGCAGCCCCGACCGGGCAGTGCGCCTTGCCTTTGTCAACCAGATCAATACCTGGCTGAAAAACAAGGGTCTCTACAAGAAAAACGAGAGCGCCATCACCTTTGCCGATGTGCAGGACTGCCTGGTGCTGGTGTCGTCCAGTTTTTCCACCCGTACCAGCTACGAGAACCAGACCAAAAAGGCCATTACCAACAAGTTCGTGGCCCAGGCCATGACCGATTTCCTCAAGCACCAGCTGGAAGTCTACTTCATTGAGCATCCCGATGAGGCGGAGAAAGCCTGCAAGCAGGTGCTCATCAACAAGCAGAGCCGGGAGCATGCCGAGAAGGCCCGCATCAGCATCAAAAAGAACATCACTGCCCAGATGGACCTGGCCAACCGGGTGCAGAAGTTTGTCGATTGCCGCACCAAGGACGTCACCCGCCGCGAACTCTACATCGTGGAGGGCGATTCCGCTATGGGCGCCGTCAAGACCAGCCGGGATTCGGAGTTCCAGGCCATCATGCCGGTGCGCGGCAAGATCCTCAACTGCCTCAAAGCCGATTACAGCCGTATCTTCAAGTCGGACATCATCACCGATCTGATCCGGGTCATGGGCTGCGGCGTTGAGTTGGGGGGCTCCCACAACAAGGACCTGTCAGCATTCCGCCTGGAGAATCTGCGGTTCAACAAGATCGTCATCTGTACCGATGCCGATGTGGACGGCTACCAGATCCGTACGCTGATCCTGACCATGCTTTATCGCCTGACGCCTACCCTCATCAATGAGGGCTACGTCTATATTGCGGAAAGCCCCCTGTACGAGATCAACACCAAGACCAAAACCTACTTTGCCTATACCGAGCCGGAGAAGGCCAATATCCTCAAGCGCATCGGCGATGCAAAGTATACGATTCAGCGCTCCAAAGGTCTCGGCGAGAACGATCCCGAGATGATGTGGCTGACCACCATGAACCCCGAGAGCCGCCGTCTCATCAAGGTCATGCCCACCGACGCCGAAAAGACCGCCCAGGTGTTTGACCTGCTGCTGGGCGACAATCTGCAGGGCCGTAAGGAGCACATTGCCGAACATGGCGCCGAGTACCTCGACGACCTGGATCTGAGCTGAAAGGAGGCGGGAATATGGCAAGAAAAAAGGAAAAGAAGATCGTTCCCGCCCGGCCGCAGCTGGGCGACAACGTGGAGATTCTCTCCGCCGGCACCGTGCTGGAAAGCGCCATCACCGATACGCTGGAAACCAATTATATGCCCTACGCGATGAGTGTCATCGTTTCCCGTGCTCTGCCCGAGATCGACGGCTTCAAACCGGCTCACCGCAAGCTGCTGTATACCATGTACACCATGGGCCTTCTGAAGGGCGCCCGGACCAAGTCTGCCAACATTGTGGGCAGCACCATGCATCTGAACCCCCACGGCGATCAGGCCATCTACGATACCATGGTCCGTATGGGCCGCGGCAATGAAAGCCTGCTGGTGCCCTATGTGGATTCCAAGGGCAACTTCGGCAAGGCGTACAGCCGGGACATGGCCTACGCCGCCTCCCGTTACACCGAGGCCAAGCTGGACCCGGTCTGCGAGGAGCTCTTCCGGGATATCGACAAGGAGACCGTGGATTTTGTGCCCAACTACGACGGCTCCACCACCGAGCCCACGCTGCTGCCGGTGACCTTCCCGACGATCCTCGCCAACAATACGCTGGGCATCGCCGTCGGCATGGCCAGCAACATCTGCTCTTTCAATCTGACGGAGCTGTGCAACGCCACCATCGCGCTGATGAAGGACGAGCAGGCCGACCTCTCCACCCTGATGCCTGCCCCCGACTTCGTGGGCGGCGGCGCCATCCTGTACAATGCCGCCGAGATGCAGAACGTCTACGAAAACGGCCGGGGCAGCATCCGTGTCCGTGCCAAGTGGAGCTACGACAAGGAAAACAACTGCATTGATGTCACCCAGATCCCGCCCACGACCACCGTCGAGGCCATCATGGACAAGATCACCGAGCTGGTCAAGGCGGGGCGCATCAAAGAGATCAGCGACATGCGCGATGAGACCGACCTCAACGGCCTCAAACTGACCATTGACCTCAAGCGCGGCCAGGACCCCGACAAGCTGATGGCTCGTCTGTTCAAAGCAACCCCGTTGGAGGACAGCTTTGCCTGCAACTTCAACCTGCTCATCGGAGGCCAGCCCCGCGTACTGGGGGTGCGGGGCATTCTGCTGGAGTGGATTGCCTTCCGGGCTGAATGTGTCCGCCGCCGCACCTACTATGACCTCAAGGGCAAAGAAAAGCGCCTGCACCTGCTCAAAGGTCTGGCCGCCATCCTGCTGGACATTGACAAGGCCATCCGCATCGTCCGTGAGACCGCCGAGGAATCCGAGGTCGTCCCCAACCTGATGATCGGCTTCGGCATCGACGAGGTCCAGGCCGAGTATGTGGCCGAGATCAAGCTGCGCCATCTGAACAGGGAATACATCCTCAAGCGCACCGAGGAGATCTCTGAGCTGGAAAAGGATATCGCCGACCTGGAGGATGTCCTCAAACGTCCGGCCCGCATCAACAAGATCATCATGACCGAGCTGGCCGATGTGGCCAAGAAATACGGCCAGCCCCGCAAGAGCGAGATCCTGTACGAAATCCCCGATGCCGACGACGGCGACGAGGCGGAGGAAATCCCCGATTACCCCGTCACGCTGTTCTACACCCGGGATGGTTACTTCAAGAAGATCACCCCCCAGAGCCTGCGCATGTCCGGCGAGCAGAAGCTCAAGGACGGGGACGAGATCGTCGCCACCATGGAGGCGTCCAATGCGGTGGAGCTGCTCTTCTTTACCAACCACCACCAGGTGTACAAGTCCCGTGCGGCGGACTTCTCCGACGGCAAGGCCAGCGTGCTGGGCGATTATGTTGCCTCCCGCCTGGGCATGGAGGAAGGGGAAGTGCCTGTCTATATGGCAGTCACCTCCGATTACAGCGGATATATGCTCTTCTTCTTCCAGAACGGCAAGTGCGCCAAGGTCCCGCTGGCCAGTTACGAGACCAAGCAGAACCGAAAAAAGCTGCTCAAGGCATACAGTGACAAGGCTGAACTTGCCTGCATGATGCAGATGAAAGAGGAAGCGGAACTTGCCATCTACACCACGGGCAACCGGCTGATCCTGGCCGGCAGTGCGCTGATCCCGGCCAAGGCGACCCGTGATACAGCAGGCGTCAATGTGGTCACCCTCAAGAAAAATCAGAAAATCGCCAAAGTACAGCCGGCTGAAGGGCTGGAGTTTGCCAATCCCCACCGTTTCCGCGTCCGCAGTCTGCCGGCAGCGGGAGCTCTGCTGCGGCCGGAGGATACTTCCGAACAGCTGAGCCTGTAAAGTTTTAAGACTTGATAGGGGAAAACAGGCAAAAAAACTGCCTTGTGCGGCACTTCCGGCTTGCAATCCGGGAAATTGTATGCTACACTACTATTTGCATTAGAATGTGAAGGAGAACTTTTCAATGAGCGTTTACGAGATCGTTTTCGGCGTTATTCTGGTTGCCGTTTCGCTTTTCATCATCGTCTTTACTCTTGCACAGGAAAGCAAGGGCCAGGGCCTGTCCGCCGCCATCATGGGCGACAACAGCTTTATGGCTGCCGGCCGTGAGCGCGGCATTGACGCCAAGCTGGCCAAGGCCACCAAGGTCTGCGGCGCGATCTTCTTTGTCGCGACGCTCGTTGTCTGCGTGCTCAGTGCGCGCCTTGGTTGAGCCGGTTGATTCGTTTTGGGACGGTCCGCTGATGCAGCGGGCCGTTTCTGTGTGTACGCAAGTTTTTTCGTGGGAAAGATGAATTTGGGGAGTATGCCGGTTCTGGATATGGCCGTGCCCTCCCCGCGGAAGGACCCTGCCGGACGGCAGGGTGACGTCATGGAGGAGTAAAATCATATGACAACTTTGAAGCAGAACATCCTGAAGGCTGTCAGACGCAAGCCGCACTACCTGCGGGAGCTTCAGTCGGAACTCAAGGTGGACGGCAACCGTCTGCGCTATACCGTTTCCGCTATGGTGGCCTCGGGTGAGCTGACGATGAAAAACGGCCAGTATGCGCCTGGCCTTGCTACGGTAGAAAATGAAAATCAGCCCGCCGCCATTCCCTGCACGCTGGTCAAGCTTGCTGCCCGGTTTGGTTTTGCTTCCCGGGATGACGGGGAAGGGGACATCTTCATTCCTGGCCGCGCCCTGCACGGCGCCATGCCCAAAGACAAGATCAAGGTCCGCCTGTTTGACCATCCCCGGGTGGAGGGCAGCGCCGAGGGCGAGGTCGTCGAGGTGACTGAGCCGCACAATACCATTGCAGGCACCGTTGTCCGTACCGACGACGGACGCCTGGCTCTGGAGCCGGATGGATGCAACGGCGTCAACCTCATCATCCGCAAGGGGGAGGACATGGGTGTCCGTCCCGGGGACAAGGCCGGTGCACTGCTCTCTCTGCGCAGCAGCCGCCATGCAGACCACCGGGTGTCCATCATGCAGCGCTTCGGCTCCTCCGAGGTGGCGGGGGAGTGCGCCAAGGCCATTCTCTACGGCCGTGAGGTGCGCCAGGAGTTCCCTGAGGAAGTGCTGGAGGAAGCCAAGGTTATTGGCCGCGCCCGCGTCACCCAGGCGGAGATCCAGCATCGCATGGACCTGCGCGGTATCCCCATTTTCACCATCGACTCCGCCGAAACCAAGGACATTGACGATGCCATCAGCCTGATGAAGCTCAATGACGGCGGGTATGAGCTGGGTGTCCACATCGCGGACGTCAGCCATTATGTCAAGCCGGACACGGAACTGGACAAGGAAGCGTTTGAGCGTGCCACCAGCATTTATTATGCGGACAAGGTCATCCCCATGCTGCCCAAGCAGCTGTCCAACGGCATTTGCAGTCTGAACGAGGACGAGACCCGTCTGGCATTCTCCTGCCTGATGCAGCTGGATGCAAACGGCAATATCCGCCAGTACCGCTTTGTCAAGACCGTCATCCGCAGCCGCGTCAAGGGCGTGTACAAGGAGATCAACGCCCTGCTGGACGACACCGCAGACGAGGCCATCCGCGAGAAATATGCCGCCGTCTCGGCTCAGCTGCCGGTCATGCAGGAACTGTACGAAAAGCGTCTGGCTCTGCGCAAGGCCCGCGGCGGCCTGGACATCGAATCCACCGAGGCCAAGCTGGTCCTGGACGAGAAGGGCCGCTGTGTTGACGTGGTCAAGCGGGACCGCGGTGTCTCCGAGTGCATGATCGAGGAATTCATGCTGCTGGCCAACCAGTGTGCAGCCAATGCCGGCCGCACTCACAAGGTACCGTTCCTCTATCGTATCCATGAGGCTCCCGATGCCGAGCGCCTGGAAAAGCTCATGACCATGCTCAAAGCCTGCGGGCTGGATGTCCGCTTCAAGGGCGAGACTCCCACCCAGCTGGAACTGGCTGCCCTGCTGGACAAGACCCGCGGCGAACCCATCCAGATCCCGGTGCACACCGGCATCCTGCGCAGCATGCAGAAAGCAAAATATTCTCCCGAACCCAAGGGCCATTTCGGCCTGGTGCTGGAGGACTATGCCCACTTTACCAGTCCCATCCGCCGCTATCCCGACCTTGCCATTCATCGCATCCTCACCGACATGCTGCTGGGGGAGAGTACGCAGCAGCTGACTGCCCAGTATCAGGACTTTGCAGCCCGTGCCTGCGAGCAGTCCAGCCGCAAGGAAGTGGATGCCCAGCGCATCGAGCGTGACGTGGAGGACTGCTACAAGGCCGAGTATATGACGGCCCATCTGGGCGAGACGTACACCGGCACCGTTTCGGGCATTACCCAGCGCGGCGTCTTTGTGGCGCTGGACAACAGCGTCGAGGGCTTTGTCCCTGCCGCTGAGCTCTGCAAGGGTGAACCGGTTGTCACCGAGGGCGTGCGGATCTACGACCCCCTGACCGGCCGCCATTGGATGCTGGGTGATCCCATGCAGGTCCGCGCGGCAGCTGCCAACGTGCAGCTTGGCCGCATCGATTTTACCTTTGTGCCCTGACAGGGCAGATGAAAACAGGAGGCTCCCTATGCCCACAAACCGCGAGGATCCCCGGACCATGAACGCTGCCGAGGTGCAGCAGGCACTCAAACAGGTTCTGATGGAAGTGCAGAAACCTGCCCGCTACACAGGCGGTGAGTTCAACTCGGTTATCAAGGATGCCGACAAAATGGATGTCCGGTTTGCGTTCTGCTTCCCGGACACCTATGAGATCGGCATGTCCTTTCTGGGTGAAAAGATCCTGTATGAGCTTTTGAACCGCCACGAAAACTGGTGGTGTGAGCGCGCCTTCATGCCCTGGACCGACATGAAAGCCCAGATGGAAGCCCACAACGTTCCGCTCTATACCCTGGAGAGCAAGACCCCGCTTTCCCAGTTCGACATCATCGGTTTTACGCTGGAATACGAGCTTTGCTATACCAATATTCTGGCCATGCTGCGCCTTTCCGGCATCCCGCTGCGGGCGGAGGATCGGGACGAGAGCTGGCCGCTCATCATCGCGGGCGGCCCCTGCGTCTGCAATGCCGAGCCCATGGCGGACTTCTTTGACGTCATGCAGCTGGGCGAGGGCGAGCAGATGCTTCAGGATATCTGCGCCGCAGTGGAAGAGGGCAAAAAACAGGGGCTGAACAAACAGCAGCTGTTGGAAAAGCTGGCTGGGATCCCCGGCGTCTATATCCCGTCCTTCTATGATGTGACCTATCTGCCGGATGGCCGCATTGATTCGGTACGCCCCAATAACCCCCATGCTCCGGAAAAGATCACCAAGGCCATCGTCAAGGACCTGGACACCTTTGTCCCGCCGGAAAATTTCATCGTCCCCATGATCGGTGCTGTGCAGGACCGCGCCTGTGTGGAGGTTCTGCGTGGCTGCGTGCGCGGCTGCCGTTTCTGCCAGGCGGGACAGATCTACCGCCCCTTCCGGGAACGCTCTCCCAAACTCATCAGCGATTCGGCCAGAGCATTGTGCCGCAATACCGGCTATGATGAACTCAGCCTGACGAGCCTTTCCACCTCCGACCACTCCCAGCTGGAAGAGGTCCTTGACCGGCTCAACGCCTGGGCCGAAGCCGACCACGTCAGCCTGTCGCTGCCCTCCCTGCGCGTGGACAACTTCTCCCAGAGCCTGGTGGAAAAGACCACCAAGGTCCGCAAGAGCGGCCTGACCTTTGCGGCTGAGGCCGGCACCCAGCGCCTGCGGGACGTCATCAATAAAAACGTCACCTGGGAGCAGATCGAGCGCACCTGCACCATCGCTTTCCGGGAAGGCTATACCTCGGTCAAGCTCTATTTCATGATGGGCCTGCCCACCGAAACGCTGGAAGATATCAAGGGCATTGCCGATACCGCCCAGAAGGTCGTCGACCTGTATTACAGCCTCGACCATGCCAAGGGCAAGGGCGTGCAGGTGACCATCAGCGTGGCCTGCTTTGTGCCCAAACCGGACACCCCCTTCCAGTTCTGCGCTCAGGACCGCCGGGAGACGCTGCGGGAAAAGCAGAAGTATCTGCTCAGCTGTGTGCATTCCCGCAAGATCAAGGTCAACTACCATGACAGCGCCACCAGCGTGCTGGAAGGTGTCTTTGCCAAGGGAGACCGCCGCCTCGGCCGTGTCATCGAGATGGCGTTTGAAAACGGAGCTTTCTTTGACACCTGGGAAGAATACTTCGACTATGACCGCTGGCTGGCGGCATTCCAAGCCTGCGGCATTGACCCGGACTTCTACAATTACCGGGAGATCGCTCTGGATGAGGTGACGCCGTGGGCGCATCTTGATGTGGGCGTCAGCCAGGCATTCCTGGCACGGGAGTATCAGAAAGCTCTGCGCGCCGAGACCACCCAGCCGTGCAACCGCCAGTGCAGCGGATGCGGCGCCAACAAACTGTTGGGAGGGCCCTGCTTTGAATACAGTAAGGATCTGGTTTGAAAAACGCGGCGAGGCCGCATACATCTCATTGCTTGACCTGCAGCGGGTCATGCACCGTGCTCTCAAGCGCAGCGGGCTGCCGGTATGGTATACCAAGGGATTCAATCCCCATATTTACCTGGCGTTTTCCTGCCCGCTGGCTCTTGGGCAGGAAAGCCTCTGCGAGAGCTGCGAGGTGAAAACCGAGGAGGAATCTCCCAACTATGATGCCTGGGCGGAGGCCCTGCGCCCGGCACTGCCGGAGGGGCTGCGCCTTGTCAGCATCGGTCCTGCCGTCATGAAGATGGGGCGCATTCAGGCTGCCGACTACACCATCACGCTGCCTGCCGACGCGGCACAGGCACTGGATGCCTACAATGCGCAGCAAAGTGTTCTGGTGGAGAAAAAAACCAAGAGCGGCAAAAAGCAGCTGGACCTGAAACAATATATTCCTTCCGTGTCCTATACGGTCAAGGAAAATCAGGCCAGCTTTGCCATCCGTCTGCCTGCTGGGGACGCCCTCAATCTCAACCCGGCGTTGCTGGTGGGATACCTGCAGGAACAGTACGGCCTGCCTGCCTGGCAGTGTCATATCCTGCGCACCCGCATTTATGCCGAGGACGGAAGGGAATTCCGCTGATTGCATCTGTAAAAGCGCCGGGAAGGTATGTTGCCTTCTGCGGCGCTTTTTGTTTGCCAGACGGATGATTTTATGATATGCTGATAAGCACAAAGCAACTGTAAGGTGTCCGGGGCCGCAAGGCTGGCCGGAAGAATAGGGAAACAGGTGCAAAACCTGTGCGGGACCGCCGCCGTGACGGCAGGCCCCGGCTTGCAGGCGGCCGGACAGGCCGCCGCCACTGTGGGTACACACGGGAAGGTGATGAGCCGGGGACAATGAACTGCCCAAGCCGGAAGACCTGCCTTACAGCGTATCCTGCCGGAAAGGCAGACACCGTGCAGCGGACGGACCAAACGTGTGCACGGCATGCAACAATTGTGCCGCAGCCCGGCGGCGCATGGCCAGGACGGCGAACCTGACGGCAATTTGCCGTGGGAGTCTCAGAGCCATGCGCGGCGGGCAAATCCGGCTTTGTGGTTGTACGCCTTTCCCGAACAAAATCGGGAGAGGCGTATTTTTTTACGGCACAGAACATCTTTTCATCAGGAGGTATCCACACTATGAAACAACCGTTCACCCGCGGGGAAAAACGGCTGGTCAGCCTTTGTGGAATGCTCGGCGCCGCGTACTGTGTACCCCAGGCAGCGTCCGCCATGCATATCATGGAAGGGTATCTGCCGCCGTCTTTTTGCATTGCCTGGGGCGCTTTGTGCCTGCCGGTCCTGGCTGCCGGCGTGATCCGCCTCAGAAAACTGGGCCGGAAACGCACAACATTGATCCTGCTTGCCATGTCAGGCGCTTTTGTCTTTGTGATCTCGTCTCTCAAGATTCCGTCTGTAACGGGCAGCTGCTCCCACATGACAGGGACCGGCCTTGCCGCCGTTTTGTTCGGCGTACCGGCTGCATCGGTATTGGGCGTGATCGTTCTGCTGTTCCAGGCGTTGCTGCTGGCACATGGAGGCCTGACCACATTGGGAGCAAATGCATTCAGCATGGCAATCGCAGGGCCGCTGGTCAGCTGGGGACTGTTCACTCTGGGCAAGAAACTCAGAGTACGCCGGAATATGGCCCTCTTCCTCGCCGCGGCGCTGGGGGATCTTGCCACCTACTGCGTCACCAGTTTACAGCTGGCAGCGGCTTATCCGGCGGCAGAAGGCGGAATCGGAGCCAGCACGCTGGCTTTTCTCGGCGTGTTTGCTCCCACGCAGCTGCCCCTTGCTGTGCTGGAGGGAATCCTCACCGTCATGATCGTTGCCGGGCTGGAAAGCTATGCCCGGCCGGAGCTGCAGGAGATTGGCTATCTGGAGCGGGAGGAGGCGGACCAATGAGCAAAAAAGCAAGATGGATGCTTGTGACGCTGGTGGCGGCATTGGCCATCATCTTTGTGCCTCTGGGAGTCCTGCGCAATGCCGAGTTCGGCGGCAGTGATGATGCCGGCAGTGAGATGGTGGAGCAGGTGACGGGGGAAAACTATGAGCCCTGGTTCACACCTGTCCTGGAACAGTTTCTGGGCGGGGAATTGCCGGGGGAGGTGGAAAGCCTTATGTTCTGCATTCAGACAGGCATTGGTGTAGGCGTGATTTCCTTTGGATTCGGATACCTGGTGGCACGGAAGAAATATGGCGGAACAAAGCAGTTTCACAAGGAGGCCGACCGATCCTCCGAAAATCCGGCGATGGCTTCCGGGGAGGAACCTCGGTGAT
Organism: uncultured Gemmiger sp.; assembly: GCA_944388125.1. Lineage (GTDB taxonomy): Bacteria > Bacillota > Clostridia > Oscillospirales > Ruminococcaceae > Gemmiger. Next base: position 19,658 of record CALXHO010000022.1, read on the forward strand.
CTCTGCTTTTCTTGTCGGTTTCGTACTGTATGCCATGCTGGCGGGCCGATATCCGTGGCCGTTTCCCATAGTCATCGCGGTGGTTGCCGGACTGGCTTACCGGATCCTGGCACATCATGAACACCATACACTTCTGCCGATTGACCGTTATGCCCGGGACTCCCGTTTCCGCGAGATGCCGGCGGGGGAAAAGCTTTTCTTCTGTGCAGTATGGATGGCACTTTGCCTTGCAGCGCGGACACCATGGCAGCCCCTGGTGCTGGGGGCAGTTCTGGCAGTGCTTTCGGTGTGGGTCGGCAAGGGGATCCGCCTGGGGCAGTATCTCGCATTGCTTGCGGTGCCTCTTTCTTTTCTGATGCTGTCGGCACTCACACTGTTGTGGCACTCCGTCCCGGCGGGTACAGATGCCGTCCTTGTGATGCCCTGGCCCGGCGGGTATCTGGGAGTGACAAAGGAATTGCAGTCCCTGGCAGGCATTGTCACGGCCCGGGCTCTGGGGGCCGTCAGCTGTCTGTACTTCCTCAGTCTCTCCACGCCATTGCCGCAGCTCCTGATGACGCTGCGCCGTTGGCATTTTCCATCCATCGTAACGGACCTTTCCTTTTTGATCTATCGTTATATTTTTGTGCTGCTGGATACGGTGCAGCATATGCAATGCGCGGCCCGGAGCCGCCTGGGCTACGCAGGAACACAGCGCAGCATACGCACAACGGGCCTTGTCTACGGCGGCCTTCTGGCCAGGAGCTACCATAGTGCCCAGACCCGCTTTCAGGCTATGGAAAGCCGTACCTTTGGAACGGAACTGCGTTTTGCCCAGGGGCCGAAAGACAGCATACCGCCCGGTCAGCACGGTGTGCTGATCGGGATAACAGTGCTTTTTGCTGTGTTGAGCGTTCTGAGCTGACCGTAGGAGGAAACAGGATGCAGGAAGAACTTCTGCGCATGGAACAGGTATTCTACCGTTACCCCGGGGAGAAAACAGATGCACTGCGCAATTGCTCCCTGACCATCCGGCAGAAAGAAAAAATTGCCGTGCTGGGCGGAAACGGGGCTGGGAAATCCACGCTGTTCCTTTTGGCCAACGGAGTGATCCGGCCGGGGAAAGGAACGCTCTCCTTTTGCGGCAAGGTCGTGAAAACGGAACGGGACCTGTATGCGCTGCGTCAAGGGGTAGGGCTGGTGTTTCAGGATCCCGATGTACAGATCCTCGCCGGGACAGTGTGGGAGGAAGTGGCCTTTGGGCCGGCCAATCTGGGATTTGCACCGGAAAAAATTCAGTCTGCGGTGAAGGAGGCGCTGACTGCACTGAATCTGCAAAATTATGCCGGTAGGGCGCCGCAATACCTCTCCGGCGGTGAAAAAAAGCGTGTGACAATTGCCGATGTGCTGGCCATGCATCCGCGCCTTATGCTGCTGGATGAACCGGCCTCCAGCCTGGATCCACAAGGGCGCCAAGAACTGGAAAACCGGCTGGACCTGCTGCATCATGCCGGTATGGCTTTGCTTGTGGCGACCCACGACCTGGATTTTGCCTGGCGGTGGGCCGACAGAATTCTTGTGTTCCGGGAAGGTCAGCTTGCGGCGGATGGTGCGCCGGAAGAAATCTTTTCCGATGATGCACTGCTCAAAGCGTGCGGGCTGGAAAAGCCCCTCCTGTATCAGGTAGGGGAGATTCTGGGCATGGAACCACCCCGCAGCATCGGGGAATTGCGTGAAAGAAAAAGATCCGGACACATTCCATAAAAGACAGGTCGCCCCGCTGCGCACGATTGCTTCGGCGCGGAGAGGCGGCCTGTTTTCTCATCGTTATTGGATTGTCTGGAGCGTTTCAAGACCTTCCGGATTGATGCAGGGCAACGACCGGAAGACGATGCCCCAGCCGGGACAGCAATTCGTTGGTGATGGTTCCGCACTGTTCGGCCACCCTCTCGGCCCGGATCACGGCGTTTCCGTCGCGGCCGATGAGTGTCACGGTGTCACCCGGCTGCACGGTTTTGGCTTCGGTCACATCAACCATCAGCTGATCCATGCACAGACGGCCCACCATGGGACAGAAGCTGCCATGGATGAGAACCTGTCCGCCGTGATAAGCCAGATCACGGGGCAGCCCGTCCGCGTATCCGATGGTGACCACAGCAATCCTGGTAGGGCGAACGGCGGTGAAGGCCAGTCCATACCCGGCGCTTTCCCCGGAAGCCAGTTCCCGGACAGCGGCAACGCGGGCGCGCAGGGTCAATACCGGCTGCAGATCCGGCCGGAAGCAGACCGGACTGTCATCGCTGTAAACACCGTAGAGGATAATGCCTGCCCGGGCGTAATCAAAGCCTTTCTCGGGTCGGTTCAGCATTCCGTAGCTTGCCAGCAGATGGATCTTGCCCGGGGAAATCCCTTGGGCTTTCAGCCGCTCCACCACTGTGCGAAAGGCGGATACTTGCCGGTCGGTGTAGGAAACATCCCTGCCTTCCAGACTGTCGGAAACGCAGAGGTGGGAGAAAATGCCGTCCACCTGAATGCCGGGCAGACGGTAAAGGGCTGCAAGAGCCTCCACATCCTCACAGGCAATGCCCAGCCGATGCATTCCGGTATCCACCGCCAGATGAACATGGACGTTGTACCCGGTGCGGGAAAGAGCCGCTCCGTGAGCGGTGTCCGCCACAGCCTGAGTCAGCCGCCAGCGAGCCAGCAGCGGAGCCTGCTCCGGGGATGTCCATCCCAGAATCAGGATGCAGCCCCGGATCCCGGCCCGGCGCAGAGCGATGCCTTCCTCCAGGCAAGCTACGGCAAAAGTGCGGATTCCTGTTTTGAAAAGCGCCCTTGCAACCACCCGGGCACCATGCCCGTAGGCATCGGCCTTGACCACAGCCATCAGTGCACAGCCGGGTCCGGCGGCTTGCTCAAGAACATTGGCGTTATGACAGAGTGCACCGAGGTCAACCTCCCGCCAGGCCCGGGCCTTGGGGTTCACTGGCAGGGGACGGATACGGTATAAAAGGCAGGCTGCCGACAGGCTGAGCACAAGCACCGCCGCAAAATAGGGCAGACTGCTTTCCACCAGAATATCCCAGCTGTGGGTCAGCCGGGCCAGTACGCGGACAGCAACGATGCAGCCCGGGTGAATCAGGTAAACCAGCAACGAAAGGTCCCGCGCTGCATGAGAACGGCATCGGTTGCCGTTCAGAAGCAGTGCAAGGAGAAAGACCATGCAGACCGGCAAAAGAAGGTACATGCTGTCGTGGCGCTGTGCATCCAGGCTGTGCAGAAAAAATGCCTCAGCACTCATCCCGACCAGGGACAGGCAAAATCCGGTGAGGGCGGTTCCTGTCCGAAGACGGATGCCCTGGGCTCCAAGCAGCAAAAACAGCGGAACATAAAAGATGCCGTTTCGGGTGTGTTCAGTCAGGGAAAAGAGAAGGTCATATCCCTGTTTCAGTGCGGGGAGCCTGGCGGCGAGACCATAATAGCTGTCGCCCCCGAGCCCGATCAGATAAAGGAATATCGCTCCGGCCAGTGCACAGCGGTTTCCCAGGCGGAGCAACAGCCATGAGAGCAGCGTACCCCAGAACAGTGCGGGAAAGTACCACAGATGATACAGCGTCCCCTCCCAGAACACGGCCCGCAGCCAACCGACGGACGAAAAGCTGCCGGAGTACAGATTCATGGGCAGGTACAGGAGGATTGCAGCGCCGTAGAGCAACAGAGTGCGGCCTAGAAAGTTCCGGAGATGTTGCCAGTGATGCAGGGCCAGAAAGTATCCGCTGACCATCAGAAAGAAGGGAACTGCGATCCGTGCCGCCACCCGTGTGAGCCAGAAATCTGCCCCGGCGGAGAGACTGCTCAGCGGTGAGGTATGGATTGTCACCACAAGGATTGCGGCGGCAAGGCGGAACCAGTCCAGTGCAGGCAGTGCCCGCCGCCTCATAGTGTGCCCTCCCACTGCGTCACAATAACTCCGCCGGTATTGTCCAAAGAAAGCTGATAAGTCCCGGTGGAAGGCCGGTTCCAGTTCTGCAGATCCGGGACATCCAGTCGCCGGACACGTATGCAGCTGCCGTTTTCCAGCGTGCAGGCCAGTTCCTGCTGGCGGAGAAGGTCAATGTATTCCTCAAGGCAGAGCCGCCTGTTTTCCATCAGGAGGGCGTGGGGGATTCCTACATAGCGAAAATGCCAGGGCTCGGCGGCAATTCCGGTGATGGCCTGCTTGTCGGCCCGGTATCTCTCCACAAAACCGTAGCGGGGAGCAAGGCGGCGGAAATCACCGCACACGCCATCATAAGGAAACTCCGGACGGATGAAGTCGATCTCCGGTGCAGTCTGGGCCAGGTCGATGGCAAGGCCGCTCTCGTGTTCACTGCACCCGGGAAAGGCCACATACTGCCGGGTGAAGGCTTCTCCTTCCTTGGCCATCGTGTCATCCCAGATCTCTTGCTGTTCTTTGTGGCTGCGCCAGCCCGACACGGGGACGATCCGTCCCCGCGCACCCGCATCCCGGATGCAAGCGGCAAGGAGCAAAGCCGCACGGCGTTCCATGAGAAGGTGAGGATGGGCAGGATCCGGAGCAGCCAGCTCAGGACAGGGAACCCCCTGCAAAGGATGGCTGCGGTTGACAAGAATCAGGGCCCCCAGAGCCGGGGCGATACTGCGGGATTTCATTGCGCCACCTCCAGCTCGATCATGCGGGTGAGCAATTCGGTGAACCCGATGCCGGCTGCCTTCATCATGCTGGGATATCGGCTGTGCGCCGTAAAGCCCGGGATGGTGTTGACCTCATTGAAAAGGATACGGCCTTCCGGGGTCAGGAACAAATCCACGCGGGCAAAATCCCGGCAGCCGAGGGCACGGTAGATTTTGCATGCAGCATCCCGGACACGCCCGGCGGTCTCCTCTGAAATCCGCGCCGGGCAGTGAATGGCGGAAGTCTTGAGGGTGTATTTTTCGGTATAATCAAAAAATCCCCGTGCCAGTTCCACTTCGTCCACTGCACCGGTCAGCAAGGTTTCATTGCCGAGCACTGCGCATCCCACTTCAAAGCCGGGAATGGCCTCCTCCAGAAGGATTTCACTGTCATACAAAAAGGCCAGCTTGACCGCAGCGGACAATTCCTTGGGTGCAGTTACCTTGCTGATGCCGAAGGAGGACCCCGCCCGAACCGGCTTTACAAACAGCGGCCACCCCAGCAGCCCGGCACAACGCTCGATTTCCTTCGGGTCGGCCCCATGCGAAAAGGCAAAGCTTTTGGGCACCTCGATCCCCGCCAGGGCCGCCAGCCGGTGAGCCCGGTCCTTGTCCATGCAGAGGGCACTGGGCAAGGTGTCGCAGCCGATCAGCGGTGCGCCTGCCAGTTCAAACAGTCCCTGGACGGTACCGTCCTCACCGTTTCTGCCGTGCAGCACAGGGAAAACGGCATCGTAGGACTCGGTGACAGCGGGACTGGTACGCAGCAAAAGCAAGCGGGAGCCACGGTCGGCGATGACGGTACAGGGGATGCACCAGCGTTCATTGCGGCACCATTCTCCAGATGCGATTGCCTCCACCGGACCGGTGTAGCGCAGCCAGCGTCCGTCCCGGGTGATTCCCAGAGGCAGCACCTCAAAGCGTGCGGTGTCTATGTGAGCGATCACCTCCGATGCCGACACCAGCGACACATCGTGTTCACTGGAACAGCCGCCAAACAAAACAAGGATCTTTTTTCGATTCATCTCAAATACCTCCCGGCCGAATTTCCTGAACAAAGGGCTGCCGGCATGCGGGAACAGCCTCTTTTGTACGGCAGAGAAGGAGCAAACAGAAAATCCCCCTCTGCTTGTCACTATGGTAGCAGAGGGGGACTTTTCAGGTTTCAATACTTTTTTGTGAAGAGTTTGTGTTTTTCCGGATAAAATCTTACGATTTTCTTGCAGCGGCTTTCTTGCCGGGCACTCCGGCGGCGGAGACATCCCGCAGGGGAAGGCGGACCACAAACCGGATGTGCTCATCGGCGCTTTCGGCGGCAATGGTGCCGCCGTGCAGCTCGATGATCTCCTTGGCAATAGCCAGACCCAACCCGGCACCGCCTGTGCGGCTGGCACGGGATTCGTCCAGGCGGAAGAACTGTTCAAACAGCCGGTCGAGCTTTTCCGGGGGAATGGTGTGTCCCTGGTTCTCAAAGGACAACATCACCTCGGACTCGGTCGTCCTGGCACGGATGGTCACCTCGGTGTCGGGATAGCTGTAATGGCAGGCGTTTCGCAGCAGATTGTCAAACACGCGGGCCATTTTGTCGGGGTCGCAGGCGTATTCCATGCGGGCAGGCAGCTCAGTTCGGCAGGTCAGCTGCTTTTCGGCCAGCATGGGACCGAACTCACTGACGACCTGTTCCACCATGCGGGTCAGATCGGTCTTGCGGAGCTCCAGCTCAATGTGGGAAAGATTGAACCGGGTGATATCGAAAAATTCATTGATCAAATCTTCCAGACGCTCGGCCTTGTCCAGGGCAATGTTGGTATACCGGGCACGCAGCTCGGTGGAAATCTGCGGTTCATCCCGCAGCAGTGTCAGGTAGCCGATCACACTGGTCAGCGGTGTTTTCAGGTCATGGGCCAGATAGACAATCAGATCGTTTTTCCGCTGTTCTGCCTCCCGGGCAATCTGAGCGCTCCGCTGTGCCTGCTGGCGTACCAGACGCAGCTGCGCTTCCGCAACGTTCAATTCAGGGGGAAGCTGCAGATGGGAGGCGTCGTCATCCAGCAGGTGGGAAGCGGCCTCCACCACAGTGTGTACCTGCTTTTGCGGATAGCGGAAAAACCAGTAAGTCACAAAGAACCAGCCGCCTGCGCACAGAACGATCACCACCAGCAGCGCCGAATCCCGGACCCCTGCCATGAAATAGTAGAGGGGCAGCGTGACACGGGCAAGGACGATGTTGTCGGAGTAATAGTAAATGTTGACCAGTGCGTGATAAATGTTGAGCCCGAAGAGAAAAATCAGAAAGACGGCAGCCGCAGCCCCTGCCAGCGAGAGCAGGTACAGCCACACCATGGAGAAGGCACTGCGCCCATATTGTGTCCAGCGTGCGCCGGAACGTCGTTTTTTCTTACTCAATTGTGTACCCCACCCCCCAGACAGTCTTGATGAATTTGGGTTTGCGGCTGGGTTCGTGCATCTTTTCCCGCAGGCGGGCAATATGGGACATGACGGTGTTGTTGCTGTCCATATACTTTTCGCCCCAGACGGCTTCAAACAGTTCCTCGCTGGAAACCACATTGCCGCGATGCTCACACAGATACCACAGGATGGAAAATTCCAGCGGCGTCAATGGCAGTTCCTCCCCGAACAAGAAACATTTGTGGTTGCCCTTGCAAATCTGCAGGCCCCGGAAATCATATTCCTCCGGTTCCCTGGAAACAGCGTCCCCGCGGTTGTAGCGGGTGTAACGGCGCAGCTGGGTCTTGACCCGGGCAATCAGTTCCAGAGGATTGAAGGGTTTGGTGATGTAGTCATCGGCACCCAGTGTCAGACCCATGATCTTGTCCATATCCTCCACACGGGCCGTCAGCATGATGATGGGAAACAGGTGGGTCTGCCGGATCTTCTGGCAGAGGGCAAAGCCGTCCATGTCGGGCAGCATAACGTCCAGAATGGCCAGGTCCGGCTCACAGTGTGCAAGGCAGGCCAAAGCATCGGCGGCATTATAGAATTTGTGGACCAGGTAACCCTCGTTTTTCAGGCAGACCTCCACCAGGTCCGCTATGGCAGCCTCGTCATCCACGATCAGTATTTCACTCATGACAGTTTGATTCCTTCCATAAAATGCTGCTTTTGCCCCGGTGAATCGCACCGGGGCGGCTTTATCCATGTATAACAGAAAATCCATCGCCTTGTCAATACCGGGGAATCGGGCATAAAAAGGCCCCGGGCGCAGGGGACAGAGCCTGCGCCCGGGGTATTTGAAAGAAAACCGGTATGGTGTGAGATAAAAATTATTCTACGGATACAAAATCCTGTCCGGCCTTTACTTCACCCTCGGCCACAACCTTGACGGCTGCGTAGTCGTCAGTATTGCAGACGATGAGCGGGGTCGTGCAGAGGTACCCCTCGGCCCGGATGGCATCCAGATCAAAGCTGATGAGCAGGTCACCCTTTTTGACCTTATCGCCGGTTTTGACATGGGGTGTGAAGTGTTTGCCGCCCAGTTTGACGGTGTCGATGCCGATGTGCAGCAGAATCTCTGCACCGGCGTCGGTCACCAGTCCGATGGCATGGTGGGTATCAAACAGGTTGTCGACAACAGCGTCGGCGGGGGCGTAAAGCTTGCCTTCGGAGGGCTCGATGGCAGCGCCCTCACCGAGAGCGCAGGAGGCGAAGGCCTCATCCTTGACCTCAGCCATGGGGACAACGGTGCCGTTCATGTGGGCGACGAACGTCTCAGGGGTCATCTTGCTTTTGGCCGGGGCAGCAGGGGCAGCGGCGGGCTGGACGGGCTTGACGGGATCGAGGGACAGAGCGTCGGCAGCAGGGGTCTCCATGAAGTCTTCCAGGTTGGATTTGATGACGGCCACCTGGGGGCCATAGATGACCTGAATGCCGTCACCCTTGTGAACTACACCGGAAGCACCGCTCTGACGCAGCAGGGCATCGTTGACCTTGGAAGGATCCAGAACGGTCACGCGCAGACGGGTGGCGCAGCAGTCCACGTCCGAAAGGTTTGCCTTGCCGCCCAGACCCTGGAGAATGAGGGCGGAAGTGGCGTCGCTGCCTTTGGGAGCACCGGCGGCGTCAGGGCCGACGCCGGTCTTTTCCTTGAAGTCAGCCCGGGTGTACAGCTTGGCCTCCTCGTTGTCATCCTCGCGGCCGGGGGTCTTGAGGTTCATGCGGGTGATCATGAAATAGAAGGTGAAGTAGTACAGGAAGAAATAGATGACACCGACAATGACTACCCAGATCCAGTGGGTCTTGGCGTTGCCCTGCAGAATGCCGAAGAGGGTCAGGTCGATCAGGCCGCCGGAGAAGGTCATGCCGACGCCCACGTTGAAGATGTGCATCAGCATATAGGACAGGCCGGCATAGACACAGTGGACGGCGTACATGACAGGCGCAACGAAGAGGAAGGTGAATTCCAGAGGCTCAGTGATACCGGTCAGCATGGAAGTCAGCGCAGCGGAAAGCAGCAGGCCGGCCACGACCTTGCGCTTTTCGGGACGGGCTGCCCGATACATAGCAAAAGCAGCGCCGGGCAGGCCGAAGATCATGAGCGGAAACTTGCCGGCCATAAAGCGGGTGGCCTCGACAGAGAAGACAGTGGTGCTCTTGGATGCCAGCTCGGCAAAGAAGATGTTCTGGGCACCCTGGACCGTCACGCCATCGATAATGGCGGTGCCGCCGACGGCGGTCTGCCAGAACGGCATATAGAACACATGGTGCAGGCCGAAGGGGATCAGGGCGCGCTCAATCACGCCGTAGATCCAGGTGCCCACGTATCCGGAGCTGATGACCAGATTGCCCAGCATGCCGATGCCGGTCTGGACCACAGGCCAGACGTAGAACATGGCAATGCCCACGACCAGATAAACTGCCGTGCAGACGATGGGAACAAAGCGGGTGCCGCCGAAGAAGGACAGTACCTGAGGCAGCTGGGTCTTGTAGAAGCGGTTGTGCAGCGCAGCAACACCCAGGCCGACGATAATACCGCCGAAAACGCCCATCTGCAGGGTGGTGATGCCCAGCATGGAGGTGGTGGTGTTGGGGGCCATGGAGTCCACGCCGCCGGCGGCATTGATCATGGCGCTGATGGCGGTGTTCATGACGAGATAAGCGATGGCGCCGGACAGGGCGGCGACCTCCTTCTCCTTTTTGGCCATGCCGATGGCAACGCCCATGGCGAACAACAGGGCGAGGTTATTGAAGATGGCGCTGCCGCACTGGTTCATGATGTCAAGAACCGTGTAAATCAGCGTGCCCTGGTGGATGATGCCGGACAGGCCGTAGGTTGCCAGCATCGTCTCGTTGGTAAAGGAACTGCCGATGCCCAGCAGCAGGCCGGCAACCGGCAGCAGGGCGATGGGGAGCATGAAGGAACGCCCCACGCGCTGCAGAACGCCGAAAATCTTGTCTTTCATTCCGATTCCTCCTTGAAAATCTGCAATGGTGCCGAAACGGGATTTATATAAAGATAGACCCATACAGACCTGCCCCGGATCCGCTGGGCAAGGTATGTACAGGTCTAGCCTACATAACAGAGATGAAGTCACTATCCTGGAATATTCAGTTTTGGAAAGATCAGGACGAAACCTCGTGGAGATCGCCGCTGACCCGCTTGAGATGAATGGTCAGATAGATCAGTTCCTCCTGAGAGAGGGTCTGGTGCCAGGTATTCTTGATATATTCGGCCACGCACTGAGCGCATTTGTAATGCTGCTTGCAGTTGCGTGCGATTAGAGCCCGGAAAGCGGCATCGCTTTCATCGGTGCTGTCCTCCATCAGCTTGCCCTGAAACAGGCGCTGGGCAAAGTAGCGCAGATGGACGACAAAGCGGTTGAAGGCGAGGGACTCCCGGTCAAAAACGCCGACATCCCGGTAGAAGTATTCTACAACCTCCACCACACCCTCAATGAGGCGGGTGATGTCATACATCTCGCTCATGCTGGTGTTGAGCTCGGCGTTGACAATGTGCAGCGCAATAAAGGATGCCTCATCGGGATTCAGGTCAACACCACACCGTTCCCGGATCAGGGCAAGACAGCGCTGCCCCAGCTGATATTCGGCGGGGTAGTAGCAAAGAATGCTCCCGGACAACGGATTTTTGAATTCCACACCTTGTTCTTTGCGCTGGATAGCAAAACTGATGTGATCAGCCAGGGTGATGAGAAGGGACTCATTGAGCGGCTGATGGATCACGGACTTGATCTCCCGGATCAGATCCTGCGTCAGGCTGAGATGCTCCAGCGGAATCTGTTCCACCAGTTCCCGCAGGCGGCGCTGCTCGGCTTTGTCCTCCATGCGGTATGTCTTTTCGACATCGGCAGGGTCGATGCGCTGACCAATCTTGCGCCCGAATCCCAGCCCGCGGCCAGTCACGATCAGTTCGGAGCCCTTGTCATCCACAACACACAGGATGTTGTTGTTGATGACTTTTTTGATCCGCACCCTGAACGCCCTCCCTCCGACGGGCAAAAAAATAGCCAGCTCCATCCAAATCCGTTCTGTTTCAAGAAGATTCGAAGGAGTTGGTCTAGCCCGCATCACCGGTAACAATCCAACAGTTTTTACTGGAACCATCATAGCACGCACATACGTGGAAGTCAATCGGTTCCCGGGAGAATACGGCATTTTCGTCAGGCTGCTCAAACGGGATGGATTGCTTTTGGCAGAATGAACAGCCATGCGAGTCAAGCCGCTCCGCTCGTATCGCTCTTAGGAAAAATTGCAGCATTTCCGGCAGACCGAGAAATTGGCAGATGCTCTTGACGGCCGTGTTGGCCAACTCGTATACTAAGCGGAGGAACGTCTGCCATAAGAAATGCCGGTTATCTCCGGACCATGGCAGACGCCTGACAGCAACACAGATAGTATGCCCGGATCTCCTCGAATGATTTCGGGCAGTCAACCATATGGAAAGGAAGAAAATATCATGCTGGAAGTTGGAATGAAAGCTCCGGATTTTACCCTGGCCGATAAAGACGGCAATATGGTCAGCCTGTCGGATTTTGCAGGCAAACGGGTGGTACTCTATTTTTATCCCAAGGATAATACTCCCGGTTGCACCCGCCAGGCCTGTGCCTTTGCCAGAACCTATGAGGACTATCGGGACCTCGATGTGCCGGTCATCGGTATCAGCAAGGATTCTGTGGCCTCCCATCTCAAATTTGCACAGAAATACGAATTGCCCTTTGTTTTGCTGGCGGATCCCGATTTGCAGGCGATCCAGGCATATGATGTCTGGAAAGAAAAGAAACTGTATGGCAAGGTCAGCATGGGTGTGGTACGTACCACCTATGTCATTGATCCGCAGGGAAACATCGAAAAGGTGATGCCCAAAGTCAAGCCGGACACCAATGCGGATGAGATCCTGGCGTATCTGAAAGGCGAAGCGCAGTAAGGGAGGATATTTCCATGTTTTGGAGTCACTTCCTGAATCCCGACAAATCGTCGGCGAAGGCAGGATACCATAGAATTTCTCAGAAAGAGGCCCGGCAGATGATGGAAAAGCCTGGCATCCTTGTTGTGGATGTGCGGGAGCCGGAGGAATACGCACAAGGTCATATCCCGGGAGCACATTTGCTGACCCTGGATCGAATTGACGCCAAGAGCGCAGCAGAGGTTATCCCCGATAAGGAAACGCAGACTCTTGTCTATTGCCGCAGCGGACATCGCAGCAAGATGGCGGCGGGGATGCTGGTGGAACTTGGATACACGCAGATTTATGAGATGGGCGGTATCCTCAGCTGGCCGTACGAAGTGGAGCACGACCAATGAAGATCATTATATCTCCGGCCAAAAAGATGAATGTTGACACGGACAGTCTGCCTTGGCAGGAACTGCCCTGCTTTCTGGACAAAACAGAGATCCTGCGTGCCAGGCTCAGCAGCATGACGGCGGAAGAACTCAAGAAGCTCTGGAAATGCAACGACAAACTGGTGGAACTGAATGTGGAACGTCTTCGGCGGATGGATCTGCGCCGGAACCTGACCCCGGCGATTCTAAGCTATGAGGGAATCCAGTATCAGAGTATGGCGCCCAATGTGTTTACGCAGCAGGAATTTGATTATGTGCAGGAGAATCTGCGGATTTTGTCCGGATTCTATGGCATTTTACGTCCCTTTGACGGTGTGACGCCCTATCGCCTGGAGATGCAGGCAAAACTGGAGGTGGACGGCAAAAAGGATGTGTATGCCTTCTGGAAGGATGCCATTGCCCAGAAGCTGTTTGACGAGACGGACTGTATCCTGAATCTGGCATCAAAAGAGTACAGTATCTGCATTTCCCGGTATCTGCCGTCGTCTGTGCGGATGCTGACCTGCGTGTTCGGGGAAGAGAAGGACGGAAAAGTCGTTGAGAAGGGGACCATCTGCAAGATGGCCCGCGGAGAGATGGTCCGTTATATGGCGGAGCATGGTGTCAGCCGCCCGGAGGAACTTCTTGCCTTCGATCGGATGCAGTTCCAGTATTCGCAGGAACATTCAACCGCAGAGACCCTGGTCTTTCTGCGGCAGACGGAAGCGAAAAAACATTTACCCCAGTAAAAACGTTCATAAAAAGGCAGGGCCGAACCCCGGTGATGTTCCGGACGTCTGGCCCTGCCTTTTTGTTCTTGTGATTTCCCTGCAAAAATTATTGGGTGTCGGATGTTTGGGATACAGCGAGTTCTATTCCAACCACACCATATTTCAATTGTTCATCAGCGGAATAATATTTCTCCATATCGGAAGCCTTTGCTGCGGCGAGATTCTCCTCGGTGTAGCCGCATTTCAAAAGCGGCAAAGAATGGTACAGAGCTTCAAAACTGTCAAAACGGTGCAGACGCAATACCGTTGTCCGAAACGTTTCCCCGCTGGCAGTATTGGTGAAAACAATTGTGTCACCGATTTTTATGTTCTGCCGCTTCTCGTCCCACAGCCGGAGCTCTATGGTTTTCCGCCCGCTTTTGATCATCTCAAAAGGTTCCGGGGAAAGCCGCATCGGATGCTCTGACGGTTCCCGGCTCAAAAGAATGACCGTCTCGACCATTGTTTCATTTTCCAAGGGCAATTCTTTCACTTCTATTCCATTCACCGGAACGGGGAAGTTGAAGATAATCTTCCTGATCCAGTTGCCATCCGGCTGCTTTTCCGGGAACAACTCAATCCGCTCAATAAACGCCCGCATGAACTCCTTCCGCTCCACTTCGGAGGCTGCTTCATAGACCTGATCGAATGCCAGCAACAGACGGTAGATATTATCACCCGAAATTTTCTCCTGCCGGATGCTCCGTATCTGGCTTTGCACATCGTCAATCTGGACTTCGACCTCATCTATTCTACCATATTGCTCGTCATAGCGGCGCTGCAAATCAGAAATTTTCCGGTCATAATACGGGTCATTCA
>CALXHO010000023.1 GCA_944388125.1 uncultured Gemmiger sp.
CAGCATCAAAACCACAATGGATCGGTATGTCCATGTGACCGATGAAACACTGGATCAGGCGGTCAAGCAATTTCAGCTCAGCAGCGTATGTTGATATAACCCAATACAAGTCGATGCGTAAATGGCGTAAAAATGGCGTAGCCGCCAAAACGCCAAAGTGCGAAAAACCTTGTAAATACAGCATTTTTTAAGGAGATGTAGAGATATATGAAATTAGGTATCGTCGGCCTGCCCAACGTGGGCAAGTCCACCCTGTTCAATGCGATCACCAGCACCAAGAATGCCCAGGCGGCCAACTATCCCTTCTGCACCATCGAGCCCAATTCCGGCATCGTGGCGGTGCCCGATCCCCGGCTGGACAAGCTGGCCGAGGTCTGGCAGACCGACAAGAAGACCCCTGCCATCGTGGAGTTTGTGGACATTGCAGGTCTGGTCAAGGGCGCGTCCCAGGGCGCGGGCCTGGGCAACAAGTTTCTGGGCCACATCCGGGAATGCGACGCCCTGGTGCATGTGGTGCGCTGCTTTGACGACGACAACATCGTCCACGTGGTGGAGGATGTGAACAAGCCCGAGAGTGTGGACCCCATCCGGGACATCGACGCCATCGACCTGGAGCTGATCCTCTCCGACCTGGAAGTGGTCACCAACCGCCAGGGCCGTCAGGCCAAGGCTGCCAAGACGGGCAACAAGGCGGCTGCCGCCGAGGCTGCCTGGCTGGCCGAGCTGGCCGCCCATCTGGAGGCAGGCAAGCCCGCCCGCACCTTTGAGCGGGACGAGGCCGACGAGGCCCAGGCCCACACCTGGAAGGAGATGGGGCTGCTCTCCGCCAAGCCGGTGATCTACGCCTGCAACGTGGGCGAGGACGACCTGCTGGGCGGCATCGACGAAAACCCCTACTATCCCCTGGTGGAGGCCCGGGCAAAGGAGGAGGGCGCCCAGGCCCTGCCCATCTGTGCCAAGACCGAGGAGGACATTGCCGACGCCTCCCCCGAGGAGAAGCTGGCTTTTTTGCATGAGATGGGCATCGAGTCCACCGGCCTCGACAACCTCATCAAGGCAAGCTACGAGCTGCTGGGCCTCATCAGTTTCCTCACCGACGGCAAGAAGGAATGCCGTGCCTGGACCATCAAGCGGGGCACCAAGGCGCCCCAGGCCGCGGGCAAGATCCACTCCGACTTTGAGCGGGGCTTCATCCGGGCCCAGGTCATCGCCTACGACACCCTGGCCGAGTGCAACTTTGACTACGCGGCGGTGAAGGCCAAGGGCCTGCAGCGCACCGAGGGCAAGGAGTACGTGGTCAACGACGGCGACATCATCGAGTTCCTGTTCAACGTCTAAGGAGGAAAACCAAATGACATACGGCATCATGGGCGCCATGCCCGACGAGGTGGACCAGCTCTGTGCCCGGCTCACCGGCGTCACTAAGGAGACTTACGCCGGGGTGGAATACCACCAGGGCAGGCTGGGGGACAAGGAAGTGGTGGTCTGCTGTGCCGGCATGGGCAAGGCCAACGCCGCCTCCACGGTGCAGGTGCTCATCACCCGGTACGGGGTGGAGCGGCTCATCTTCTCGGGCATTGCGGGCAACATGACCAACCGCATCGGTATCGGGGACGTGGTCGTGGGGCAGACTGTATTTTATCACGACGCCGAGCTGGACATGCTGGCCCAGAGCGCGCCCTTTCTGAAGGAATACACCGGGGACCCCGCCCTGGTGAAAGCGGCGCTGGACGCCTGCGCCGCCTGCGGGGTCAAGGCCATTGCGGGGCGCATTGCCACCGGCGACCGCTTTGTGGGGGACGCCGCCACCAAGAAAGCCATTGAGGAGGCCTGCCATCCCGACTGTGTGGAGATGGAGGGCGCCGCGGTGAGCCAGGTGGCGGGGCGCAACGGGGTGCCCTGCGTCATCCTGCGGGCCATGAGCGACAACGCCGACGAGTCCGGCTACGACGTGCTGGTGGTGAAGAAGTTCAGCATCACCGAGTATGTCAAGACCGCCACCGACATTGTGACCCGCATGCTGGAAACGCTGTAAGCCTTCCTGCCATCCGCCCGGGCCGTCCGCCGGACCCATACAAGAAGGGAGAGAACCCCCCATTGGATCTGGCTCTCATCACTGCCAGACAGGTGCTGATCCTGTTTTTCATGATTCTGGCCGGTTTTGTCTGCGGCAAGACCGGCGCCATCAAGCCCGAGGGCAAAAAGACCCTGTCGGAACTGCTGTTATACCTCATCCTGCCGGCCATGATTCTGGATTCCTATCTCATCCGGTTCGACGCCGCCATCTTTGAAAACCTGCTCATCGCCTTCGGCCTCAGCGCCGCCCTCATGCTGGGCGGCGGGGTCATCGCGGCGGCCGCCACCTGGCGCAGCAAAAGCCCCGACCGCACCATGATGCGGTTCGCCTGCATCTTTTCCAATGCGGGGTATATGGGCATTCCCCTCATCCGCGCCCTCTACGGCGAGACGGGAGTGCTGTTCGCCAGCGCCTTCCTCACGGTGTTCAACATCCTGGTCTGGACGCTGGGCTATGTTATGATCACCGGCCAGGCCCAGCCCAGGGCGGTGCTTCGCAGCATCCTCACCTGCCCCAGCGTCATTGCGGTGGCGGCGGGGCTCATCATCTACCTCTGCCAGATCCCGGTGCCCGGGGTGCTGGTGGAGACGGTGGGGCTGGTGGGCGACATGAACACCCCCATCTCCATGATCATCACCGGCCTGACCATGGCCGACCGGGACCTGCGCACCCTGCTGAAAAACCGGGACCTGCCCGCCGTCATGATCCTGCGGCTGGCGGTGATCCCCCTCATCTGCCTGGCCGTGCTGCGGCTGCTGGGGGTGCGGGGCATGGTGGCGGACATCGT
Source organism: uncultured Gemmiger sp. (assembly GCA_944388125.1). Lineage (GTDB taxonomy): Bacteria > Bacillota > Clostridia > Oscillospirales > Ruminococcaceae > Gemmiger. The sequence continues at coordinate 2,865 of CALXHO010000023.1, forward strand.
CCTGCTGCTGGAAGCCTGCCCCACCGCCGCCATCACCACGGTGTTTGCGGTGCGCTTTGCCAAAAGCGAGGACCTGGCCGCCAGCTCGGTGGTATTCACCACATTGGCCAGCATGGTCTGGCTGCCCGTCTACGCCCTGCTGGTCTCGGCGGTGTGACGGAACCCGAACCGTTTTCCACAATATTGTGCAAAACAAAACCCGCCCCCGGAAGGATTGTCGCCTTCCGGGGGCGGGTTCGCTTATGGGGCAATGGCGGCGTCCGGCGCCGGCTTACAGAAATCCCCGCCAGGTCTGCTCCGCCTGCTCCTGGAACTGGCAGAGTTCCTGCATCAGTTTGTGGGCGCCGGGGGAGGCCTCCGGGTAGTCGGTCTCCGCCCGCTTGCAGTCCATGACCCCCTGGCCGCTGCCCTCGGCCAGCATGGTGGCCAGGTTGCGGGTGGACTTGTCCATCATGGTGCGGGTGCGGATGCCCATACTCACCCCCATGCGGGCGGCGGCACTCTGGCCCTTGGCCTCCACCCCGATGGCATCCAGCGCCGTGTGGGCCGCCTGATTGATGCGGCGGTACTCCCGCTTCTGGCGCAGCATCTCGTCCTTGAGCTGCTGGTCCCGGGTCAGGGTCATGAGCTCGTCCAGGGTATTCTTGCCCATCTCGGTGTTCTGGACGATCTCCTGGAGCATGGATTCGTTGTCGTGTTGATTCGGCATACAAAAACCCCCTGTGTACGCATAAGATCTCGGCGCCCATCCGGGCCGCCGGTGATAGTATGCGCAGACAGGGGGTGTGTTATGCGGGGAACATCAGGGGATCAGGCGTTGGCCAGGCGCTGTTCGGCCAGGGCAAGCAGCAGATCCCAGCTGCCGGTCTCGGCCCAGTCGGCGGAGGACACCGCCACGGAGAACTCACTGCGGCGGGACAGGGAAACGCTGAACACCCGGCGGCTGCCGTCCATGGCCTCCCGCACGTCGGATTCCAGCTTGGCGGCGGGGCAGGTCCCCGCCAGCAGAAAGACCCCGTCCTCCAGGCGGACGAGAATGACCTGCTCGGGGTCGGCGCCGGCGGCCCGCTGCAGAATGCCCGCCGCCGTGTTCAGGCAGCAGTCGGCGGCCTCCCGGCCCAGGTCGTTGCAGATGCGGGCGTAGTCCTGGATGCGCACCAGGGCGATGCCGATGGCCGCCCCCGCATGGCGGGGCAGCCAGAACTCGGACAGATAGCGGCGGTTGTAGGCGCCGGTGACGTAGTCGCGGCTGAGCTCCTCATGGTACTGCGCCAGCAGACGGCGCAGGGCGTTGGCTTCGCGGCCCTCGGTGGGCTGCGGGTCGGGCAGGTGGCAGTCCATCACCACCAGACAGGGCTGGCCATCCACCCGGACGGCCCGGTAAAGCGTGACGGTGTCGCCGCCGTTGGCGTCGGGCAGCCAGCCCCGGCCGGAAGCATCCAGCACCGGAATGCGGCAGCTGCCGCCGGCAGGCGCCATGGCGGAAGCATCCAGCAGATTGCCGGTGGCCGGGTCCGCCAGATGGACGGCCGGGAACATCTGCTGCAAAGCGTCCAGCAGGGACACCATCTCACTGCGGGTGTATTCCTGTTTCATGCGATTCCCCTTCCCTTGCTGCGCCGCTGCGGCAAAAAGCCCCTCTGCCGGGGCGCAGACCATTTCTTTTGTGGGGCGCAAAAAATGCCCCCTATGTATAAAATATCGGTTATCTCCCATATTTTATCATAGAGGGCAGAGATTTCCTACCTTTGCCTTGCACAAAGAAATATCAGAAACCGCGGTTGATATTGGGCATCCCGCCCATGAAAATTCTGCCGCAGCGTCATTTTTTGACGCTGTGTGCGGTTTTTTCAGCGGTGGAACGCGAGGGGGCGGAGGCGTCGGCTGCAACTGCTACCGCTTCCGATTCTTTCAGCGGATTTTGTGCGGTGGCGTTTTCCCCGGCGGGGGCGGCCGCCTTGGGGGCCTTGGGGAGCTCGGCGCGGAAATACCGGGCGGACAGGGTGCGGATCTCCCCGGCCAGGGCCGCGGTAAAGACCCCGGGCTTGGCCCGCCACTGCCAGTTGCCGTCGGGGCGGCCGGGCATGTTGATGCGGGCGTCGGTGTCCAGCCCCAGCCAGTCGGCCATGGGGATGACCGCCAGCCGGGCGGGGCTTGCCAGCACCCCGCGCAGGATGCCGGTGCGGATGCCCTCCTCCTCGGTCAGGGCCAGGTAGCCGGTCAGCTGCTCCCGCTGTTCGGCGGTGAGGCCGTTTTTCCACCAGCCCAGCAGGGTGTCGTTGTCGTGGGTGCCGGGGTAGCAGACCGAGTTCACCGGATGGTTGTGGGGCAGGTACTCGTTGTCGGTGCCGTCCAGGGCAAACTGCAGCACCTTCATGCCGGGGAAGCCGCTGTCGGCCAGCAGCTTGCGCACCGAGGGGAACAGCTCGCCCAGGTCCTCCGCCACGATGGGCAGCTCTCCCAGGGCGGCGTGGAGCATGCGGAAGAGCTCCATGCCGGGGCCCTGCTCCCACTTGCCGCCCCGGGCGGTGGCGGACCCGGCGGGAATGGCCCAGTAGGTGTCGAAGCCCCGGAAATGGTCGATGCGCAGGATGTCGTAGATGGACAGGGCGTGGCGCACCCGGCTGATCCACCAGGCGTAGTTGGTCTTTTTGTGGTAGGCCCAGTCGTAGAGGGGATTGCCCCACAGCTGGCCGTCGGCGGCAAAGTAGTCGGGGGGACAGCCTGCCACCCGGCGGGGATGGCCGTCGGCGTCCATCTCAAAGAGTTTGCCGCCCGCCCAGGCGTCGGCGGAGTCCGCCGCTACATAGATGGGCACGTCCCCCATGATGCTGACGCCGTGGGCGTTGGCGTAGGCCTTGAGGGCCTGCCACTGCTTGTCGAACTCATACTGCACAAAGGTCCAGAAGCCGATCTCGGCGGCGTGGGTGCGGCGGAATTCAGCCAGGGCGGCCTCGTCCCGCAGGCGCAGGGGCCGGGGCCACTGCTGCCAGTCGGCCATCTTCTGCTCCTGCTTGATGGCCATGTACAGGCAGTAGTCGGGCAGCCAGCCGTCACAGCGGAAGGTGAAGCTGTACCAGTCGTCGGGGTAGGGGGTGTCGCAGCCGGGGACCGGCCGCTGCTTCAGGAAGGCGGCGTAGGCCCTGCGCAGGACGGGCAGCCGCTTTTCGTACAGGATGCCGTAGTCTACCTTTTCAGGGTCCGCGCCCCAGTCGGTGAAGGCGTAGTCGGCGCGGGCGAGCAGCCCCTCCGCCGCCAGCAGGTCCAGGTCGATGAAATAGGGGTTGCCCGCAAAGGCGGAGCAGCTCTGGTAGGGGCTGTCGCCGTAGCCGGTGGGGCCCACGGGCAGGATCTGCCAGACACTCTGTCCGGCCCGGGCCAGGAAATCCACAAACCGCCGTGCCGGGGCACCCAGAGAACCGATGCCATGCCCGCCGGGCAGGCTGGACAGCGGCATAAGGATGCCGCTTGTGCGTTTCGTCAGCATTTCAGATCGTCTCCTTCAACACCAAAATCATACCGCAAAAAAACCGCATCCCAGCGGGGAAAACAAGGCCTTGGAAAATGCCGCCCACCCGGAAAGTCAGGCCACGTCCAGCCCGGCCAGCGCCGCCTGGACAAAGGCGGTGCGGGTGGCGGTGGAGCGGGTCTCGGCGGCCACCACGTCGGCTCCCGCCTTGGCCAGATCGGCGCTCTGGGTGGAGGTGACGGCCACCTCGGGCAGGATGCCGGTGCTCACCAGCTGGACCTGCAGCGCCCCCAGGGTGGTGGAGTCGGAGGCAGTGTTCCAGGGGGTGACCAGGTAGAGGTCGTCGGTCAGGCGGGTGTTGCCGTCGCCGCTGCCGTACAGCCACAGAATGGCCGAGGCCGCGGCCTTCCGGTCGGCGGCGCCGTTGTCGGGCACGGCCAGATACCCGGCGCAGGCCAGGGTGGGGTAGTTCATCAGGCCGGAGAGGTTGTAGTCCTCGGTGGTGATGTCGCTGTCCTCCAGCTGGCACTTGACGGGCAGGGGGACCAGCGTCTGGGCACGGTCGGCGCCCAGCACCGCCACCGCGTCGGACAAAAGCCCCCGGTAAAACAGGGCCTTGCCGTCGCCCAGGGCGGTCACCGCCTCCTGCATGGTCTGGGCGGCATCCCCGGCGGCGTTGTCCGCCTCCAGCACGATGGCGCTGTACAGCCCGTTGAGGGGGCCGGTGAGGGTCTTGTCAGTATATTCGCTGCCCGCCGCCAGCAGTACATTGGTGTACAGGGCGCCGCCCAGGGCGGCAGTCTGGTCCCCGCCGCTGGGGGCAAAGACGCCGGTGAGGGCGGCCGCCGCCTCGGGGGCTTCGGCGGGCAGGGTGTAGCTGTTGCCGTTGAGGGTGAGGGCTGTCTCGGCGGGGGAGGCGATCCAGGCGGTGAGCTTGTCGGCAAAGGCGCTCCACTCGGTCCAAGAGGCATTCTGCAGATCAGTGAGGGCGTTCTCCCCCAGCAGGGCGGTGAGGACGGTGCTGTCCGCCCAGTAGGCGTAGAGGGTGCGGCCCATGGGCAGGGCGGTGATCCCCTCCTGCCCCTCGGCAGGCAGACCGGCCCGGCTGGCCGCCGCGGCCAGCAGCTCCTCCCCGGTCAGGTCCACCCAGCCCTCGGTGCTATCCGGCTGGGCGGCCAGCAGGGCCAGGTCGGCGGAGGCAAGGCCCTCCTCCCCGGACACAAAGTCCACCGTGACGCTCTGGGCCTGGGCGTAGGCGTTCAGGGCCGCCCGCCCGGCGCTGCCCTCGGGCAGGTCGCAGTAGACGGTGAGGGACTGGGGCTCCGCCTCAGGGGCGGCGGGAAGGGACGAGGTCTGGGAGACGGTATCCTGTTGGGAACAGCCGGCCAGGCACAGGGCGGCCAGCAGAGTGGCAAGCAAGCGTTTCATGGGAAAGGTTCTCCTTTTTGTGGCGGGAAAAGACGGTGCCGCGCCGGAAACCCCCGGCGGCGGACCGCACAGAAAACACTGATTTTATTATAACGGATAGCAGCGTTTTTTTCCACTGCCGTTTTTTGTGTGGGTTTTCCCGGGGCGGGGTTTATGCTATAATGTCTGCATATTGTGGAAAGGAGCGCGACCCCCCATGACCCCCACCCGCCGCCTGTATGAAGAAACGCCGACGCTGCGTGCCTTTGACGCCGCCGTCCTGGAATGCCGTCCCGACCCTGCCGCCGACGGTTACTGGGAGACGGTGCTGGACGCCACCGCCTTCTACCCCGAGGGCGGGGGCCAGCCCTGCGACCTGGGGCTTCTGGGGGAGGAACCGGTGCTGGCGGTGCGGGTGGACGGCGACGGCGTCATCCGCCACCGGACGGCCCATCCCCTGCCCGTGGGGACGGCCCTGCACGGGGAGATCGACTGGGCGCGGCGCTTTGACCATATGCAGCAGCACACGGGGGAGCACATCCTCAGCGGCATTCTCCACTCGCTGTACGGGGCGGAGAATGTGGGCTTTCACATCGGCAGCCCGGCGGTGCGGGTGGATGTCAGCCTGCCCCTGACCGCCGACCAGCTGGCCAGGGCCGAGGAACTGGCCAACGACACGGTGCAGGCGGACAGGCCGGTGCGCTGCTGGGTCCCGCCCCGGGCGGAGCTGGCGGACCTGCCCTACCGCAGCAAAAAGGAGATCGAGGGGGAGGTGCGGCTGGTGGACGCCGGCGGCGCCGACCTGTGCGCCTGCTGCGGCACCCACGTGGCCACCACCGGACAGGTGGGGCTCATCAAGATCCTGAGCGCCCAGCACTACAAGGGCGGGGTGCGGCTGGCCGTGGCCTGCGGCAAACGGGCCTGTCAGGCGGTGTGCGCCCTCTGGAAGGACAGCCAGAGGGCGGGGGCGCTGCTCAGCGTCCCGGCGGGGGAGAGCACCCGGGCGGTGCAGCGGCTGCTGGACGCCCAGAGTGCCGACCGCCAGCGCCTGGCCGCCCTGCAGAACGCCCTGGCCGACCGCACGGCGGCAGCCGCGGCCCCCGGGGAAACCCTGGTGCTCTTTCTGGAGGGCCCCGACCCCGACGGCCTGCGCCGCATCTGCCTGGCCGCCGCACAGAAGACCGGTGCCCGGTGCGCCGTCTTTGCCCCGGGGGGACAGGGGCTGTCCTATGCCCTGTCCGACCCGGAGGACACCCGCACCCTCTGCCGCAGACTGAACGCCCAGTTCGGCGGACGGGGCGGCGGCAAGGCGGGATTCTGCCAGGGCAGCCTGCCCGCCGACGCCGACCGCCAGGCGGTGGAGGAATTTCTGCGCCGGGCATGACGCCCCATAAACTTGATTGATCTGACAGGAGAACCATCCCATGAGAATGCGTTTCAAACCCTACGCCAGGCCGGAACTGCTGGCCTGTGACTTCCACGTCCACGAGCCGCTGACCCACGCGGGCCACTGGCATGAGCTCTACCCCCGTCCCGACCAGCCGCTGCACCTGGAGCTGGGCTGCGGCAAGGGCGGCTTCATGGCCCAGCTGGCCCCCCGGGACCGGAGCATCAACTACCTGGGCATCGACATCACCGACAAGGTGCTGATCCTGGCCAAGCGCAAGATCGAGGCCGCCTACGCCGCCAAAGGCATCCCCGCCGACAACGTGCGCATTGCCCCCCTGGACATCGAGCGGATGCGGCTGGTCTTTGCCCCGGCGGACACGGTGCAGCGCATCTACATCAACTTCTGCAATCCCTGGAGCAAGAACGCCGGCAGCAACAAGCACCGGCTGACCCATCCCCGGCAGCTGCTGCAGTACCGCATGCTCATGCCGGAGGGGGCGGAGATCTACTTCAAGACCGACGACGACGATCTCTTCCGGGACAGCCTGGGGTATTTCCCGGCGGCAGGCTTCGAGATCACCTGGCAGACCTTCGACCTGCACAAGGACGAGCCGGACTGGAACATCCGCACCGAGCACGAGGGCATGTTCAGCGAGCAGGGCATTCCCATCAAGGCACTCATCGCCCGCAAGCTGCCCGATTCCGCCGTGACCTGGCAGGAGCCCAAGGCCCTGGCCCGCGCCGCCGAGGAAGCGGAGGAAGCCGCCGCGGCCGATGCCGCACAGGGTGAGGAGGCCGTCGACTGAGTATGACCTCCACGGTATGGGAATATATCCTCATCTTTTTCCTTTACGCCCTGCTGGGCTGGATGACCGAGGTCATCTTTGCGGCGCTGCGCTCCCACACGCTGGTCAACCGGGGCTTTCTCAACGGCCCGGTCTGCCCGGTGTACGGCTTCGGCATGGTGGCCATGCTGGTGCTGCTGGGCCCCCACGCCCAAAACATCCTGGCGGTGTTTCTGGCCGGGGTCATCGTGCCCAGCCTGGTGGAGCTCATCGCCGGGGCGCTGATGTACGGGCTCTTCCACGCCCGCTGGTGGGACTACTCCGACAAGCCCTTCAACATCGGGGGCTTCATCTGCCTGCAGTTTTCCCTGGCCTGGGGGGCGGCCAGCATCGTCATGGTCATGGTGATCCACCCGCCCATCGGCCGGCTGGCGGCGGCCATCCCGGACACCGCCCTGCACATCACCGACCTGGTGCTGCTGGGCATCTTTGCGGTGGATGTGGGAATCTCGGCGGCGGAGGCCGTCGGCCTCGACCGCCGCCTGCGCCAGATGGAGGAACTGCGGGCGGCCCTGCGCCGGGGCAGCGACCTGCTCACGGGGCTGGTGGGCGGCCAGGCCCTCACCGCCGACGAACTGTGGGACGAGGGCAAGCTGCAGCTGGCCCTGGCCCGGATGGAAGGCCGGGAGAACGCCGCCGAGGCCCTGGCCCAGTTCAAGGCCCGCCGCAGCGACATCCTGGCCCGCTACCGGGAACTCACCGCCCGCATGGACCGGCAGCGATTCTTCGGCACCGGGCGCCTGCTCCGCGCCTTCCCCACCCTGAAAAGCCCCGAACACAGCGAGACGCTGGAACGCCTGCGCCGCCATCTCCACGGCCTGGGCCGGGGCGGCTGGGGACGCCGCTGACCCCCCTTACAACAGAACAGACAAAAAGAACCCGGCAGCCGTTTTTGCAGACGGCTGCCGGGCTTTGTTGTTTTTGCTGTGTATTTTGGGGTCAGGCATGTTCCCCGTTGCGGCGGTGCAGTGCCCGCAGGGCCCGCAGCGCCTGAAGCCGGCGGCGGGAGGAAGCCTTGGGTGCGGCGCTGACCGGGGCTGCCGGGGCAGCGGCGGGAGCGGGAGCAGCCGGGACCGGGGTGTCCTCCTCGGGGGCGTCCTCCTCCTCGGGGGGCAGGGCGTCGTCCTCGTCCTCCTCCTCGTCGTCGGTCAGCACCGGCATGACGGGGCGGCGGGGGGCGCTGGAGGGCGGCGGCTCATCCAGCACCGGCTCCTGGGCCTGGCGCAGGATGGGCTGGGAGAAGATGGCCCCGGGAACCTCGTGGACGGGGGCGGTGTCGTCCTCCTCGTCCTCCTCCACCAGGGTGAAGCCGGGGCGGCTGCGCTCCGGTTCCGGCTCGGGCAGGGGTTCGCCCGCGGGCTCGGCATGGCGGGGTTCGGGGGTGGGTTCCGGCTCGGGCGGTTCCTCGGCGGCCAGCTCGGCGGCTGCCTTGGCGATGGCCCGCTCGGAAAAGTCCAGCTGCACCTCCGGCGCCTCCACCGGATGCAGGTCCAGCTCCTCGGCGGGGGTCCCGGCGTCGGCGGCATCGGTGCCGGGGGCGGTGTCCACCGCCTCCTGCCCGGCCTTGGTCAGCACCTCGGCCATATGCTTGAGGTAGTCCACCAGCTGGGTGCGGCGCTGGTCCATCTGGGCGATCTCCGCCTTGAGGCTGTTGAGCCGCAGCTGATGGATGTTCTGGATCTCGTTGGCCTCGCTGGCTGCCGCGTCGATGAGCTCCTGGGCCTGGACCCTGGCCTGGTCCCGGGCGGTGCGGGCGATGGCGGCGGCGTCGCTGTCCGCCTTGCGGGCGGTCTTTTCCGCCTCCTCCTTAGCCTTGCGCACCAGTTCCTCCGCCTTGGACTTGGCCTCGTCCATCAGCTGCTGGCGGCTGGCCTCCAGGGAAATTTTGGCCTCGTCCAGCTCCCGGCCCTTCACCTTGAGGGCCGCCTGGGCCTGGTCGGCCTGCTCCTGCAGGCGGCGGTTCTCCCGGGTCAGGTCGGCGTTTTTCAGGGTAAGTACGGCGTTCTGGTCGGAGAGGGAGCGGTTTTTCTCCCGCAGGGTGGAGACCTGACCGCTCAGCTCCTGCCGCTGGCGGGAATAGCTGTCGCTGCTGCCTGCCAGCGAGACGTTCTGGTCGGTGAGCAGGCGGTTGCGGGCGGTCAGGGACTGGCAGTGCTTTTCCAGCCCGGCGTTCTCCTGGGCCAGCTGCTGGGCACGCTCCTCGGCCCGGGTCAGGCGCTTTTCGTATTCGCTGCTCAGGGCAAGCATGGCCTGGCGGACGTCATCCGGTTCCAGCCCGCCGAAGCGCGCCTTGCGGATGCCGCACTGTTCCATAAATGCCGCAATATCGATGTTTGCCACTGTTTTGCCGTCCTGTTCCGGCGCACCACGCGCCCGTTTTGTACAAGTACCTTAATTATACCAAGCCGCCGCCCGCAAATCAATACAAAAACCCCGTCCCCGCCCGCCGCTGCGGGGAAAAACAACAGGGAAAGGCACAAAAAATGCCGCGGTGCAGGCGGCACCACGGCGGCAAAAGGATGGGGCGGACACAGCGTGCGGACAAAGGACGGAAAGGCCCCGGAACAGGGGGGCATCGGCGGGCGGCCGGCCGTCCTCCGCAGAATGGCTGGGGCTGCTTTTGGGGGAAAGCGGCCCGGTGGGGGTTCGGGAAAAACCGGCTTGCTTGGGGGGAAAAATGAGTGAGAGAAAACGGACAGCCCCGGACAGGAAAACCGGGGAATGTATCTATGTCGCCATCGGAGGGCCGCCGGCAGCGGCGGGATGGTAAAAGATCCGCATGCCGCCGGACTTGGCCCCGGGCGGACGGCTGCCCGCCCGGCGGCGGCACTGTCTGGGCACAGAGCAGAAAACGGGAAAACGGTCGGAAACGGTTGTGCGGATAGAAAACGCCAGAGAAATCAGACGAAAATCAGACGAAAATCAGACGAAATCAGAAAAATCCGGCAGAGAAAAAACGGGCACAAAATTCAGATACAGGTTCCGGACACAGCGATCGGACGGATCACAAAACGGCGGTTTTCCCTGCGGGCTTCAGATGCGCAGGGGCAGGGTCCCGGCCCGGAAGGCGGGCCATCCCGCGGGGAACAGGGTCACACAGCGGTCGGGGCCGTCCCGGGTGCGGGAGGGCAGGCGGGCTCCCGGCGGCGGAGTGGCGTCAGGCCGTTCATCCCTGTGGGGAGCGGGCAAGCGGAGGGTGCGCCCTCCGCCGCAGACCGACCCGGCGGGCAGACGCTGGACATCGGTCCAGAATTCCGGGGCCGTCCGGCCGGCAAGTCCGGCGCCGGGGACGGCCAGCAGCAACAGCGAGGCAGCCAGCGCCCGGCGTGCGGCGGCCTGCATGCGGCGGCGCAGGGCGTCCAGGGCGCGGCCGGCGCTGTCCACCAGGGCGGAGGTCTGGGCGGCGGAAGACGCGGGTCTCACACGCCGCACCAGGCGGACGGCGGCGGTGCGGGCGTGGCCCGCAGCCAGACAGCAGGCGGCCATGGCCGCGGAGACAAAGACAAACGCAGAATGCGTGAAGTGCTTCATGGTTGGATTCCTCCCTTGGTTCGTGGTGTGGAACAAAATGAGGGTCCGGCAGAGAGAGGGACGGCGGGCCGCTCCCGCCGGAAAGACGCGGCGGTTGCCGCGCCCGGAGCGGGCGGGGGAGCGGGCTTGTCCGGCAAGAAAACCGCAGCAGGCGGCAGGCCCGGAGAAAAAGATCGGGCGTATGTAGGGGGCCGGACAGGGCATGTCCCCGCGGCCGGGTGGCCGGGCAGGAACAGCGGCGGGAGCGGCGTGCATGCCGTTCTCTCTGTGCTGAGCTGAGTATATCCCCGCCGGGGCGCAAATGTTGCGAAACGGTGTCGGCGGCGGCAAAGAACTTCTCGCCAAAAACCGTGCGGAAGGGGTGGAAAAATCAGGCAGAAGCGGGAAGAACCCCGCCCGGCCCGGTCCTGCGGCGAAGCGGGTTTTTTCTTGCCGCGGGGGTGGGTTTGTGGTATACTATTACGGTTAAAATGGAGAGGTGTAGACAAATGCGGGTTTTGGGCATCGACCCCGGGTATGCCATCGTGGGCTGGGGGGTACTGGATTATACGGGCAACCGGTTCACGCCGGTGGCCTACGGAGCCATCCTCACCGACAAGGACACCCCCTTTGAACACCGCCTGGCCGAGATCTACACCGGCATGAACGAGGTCTGTGAAAAGTACCGTCCCCAGGCCCTCTCCATCGAGAAGCTGTACTACCAGCACAACCAGACCACCGTCATCGGGGTGGCGGAGGCCCGGGGCGTGATTTTGCTGTCGGCGGCCCAGGCGGGGGTGCCCATCTTCGAGTACACCCCCATGCAGGTCAAGCAGGCGGTCACCGGCTACGGCAAGGCGGTGAAAAAGCAGATCCAGGAGATGACCCGGATCCTTTTGCACCTGGAAGCCGTCCCCAAGCCCGACGACACCGCCGACGCCCTGGCTTTGGCCATCGCCCACTGCCACTGCAGCCGCAGCCGCATTGCGGGCGCCCCGCCCCGCTGAACCTGAGGAGGAAACCGGATGGACTGTCCTTTTTGCAAGATTCCCATGCGGCAGGGCTATTTCCAGTGCGGCATGGCACTCTGGAGCGAGAAAAAACACGCCCTCACCCTGAATCCGGGGCAGGGGGAAGCCTATGCCCTCAGCCTGGGCAAAACCATGTTCTCCCCCCATCAGCTGGAAAGCTGGTTCTGTCCCCGCTGCCGGAAGATCCTGCTGGATGCTTCCGGGTATGCATCCAATATCCGGCCGGAATGACCCCGGCCGCCCTTCCATAGAGAAAAGGAGCACGCACCATGATCTATTGCCTGACCGGCAAGGTCGTCAAGAAAACACTGGACACGGTGGTCATCAGCTGCGCCGGGGTGGGATACCTGGCCCAGGTGCCCACCACCACGGCGGGCAGCCTGCCCGCCCCCGGGGAGGAAGCCACCCTCTACACCGTCATGAACGTCACCGAGAACGACGTCTCCCTCTACGGCTTTTCGTCGGAGGAACAGCAGTCCTGCTTCAGGCTGCTCACCTCGGTCACCGGCGTGGGGCCCAAGGCGGCTCTGGCGGTGTTGTCGGTCATGACCCCCGAAAAAGTCGCCCTGGCCGCCTCCTCCGGCGACCACAAGGCCTTCACCAAGGCATCGGGGGTGGGCCCCAAGCTGGCCCAGCGCATTGCCCTGGAACTGAAGGACAAGGTAGGCAAGGGCCTGGCTATGGGCACCGGCTTTGCCGACGGCGGGGCGGAAACTCCCGTCACCGGGTCGGCCCCCTCCCAGGCGGTGGCGGCACTGGTGGCCCTGGGGTACAACGCCTCCGACGCCGCCCGGGCCGTCTCCCGGGTGGACGACACCCTGCCGGTGCAGGACATCATCAAGATCGCCCTGCGCGGCCTTTCCAAGCTGTAACCGTCAAGGAGGGATACCGTGAATCAGGAATACACCGTTGACCCCACCCGCCTGGTCACCCCCGACGCTACCGAGGCCGACACCGAGGAAGTGAGCCTCCGCCCCAAAACGCTGGAGGACTACATCGGGCAGGAAAAGGTCAAATCCAATCTTTCCATCTATCTGCGGGCGGCCCAGCGCCGGGGCGAGCCCATGGATCATATTCTTCTCTACGGACCTCCCGGCCTGGGCAAGACGACGCTGGCGGGCATTGTGGCCCAGGAGATGGGGGTGCAGATCCGCATCACCTCCGGCCCCGCCATCGAAAAGCCCGGCGATCTGGCGGCCCTGCTCACCAACCTGCAGGAGGGGGATGTGCTCTTCATCGACGAGATCCACCGCCTGTCCCGGCAGGTGGAGGAGGTGCTCTACCCCGCATTGGAGGACTACGCCCTGGACATCATGATCGGCAAGGGCCCCAGCGCCCAGAGCATCCGCATCAACCTGCCCCGGTTCACCCTCATCGGCGCCACCACCCGGGCGGGACAGCTCACCGGCCCTTTGCGGGACCGGTTCGGCATCCTGCTCAAGCTGGAACCCTACAGCCCCGACGAGCTGGCCCAGATCATCGAGCGCAGCGCCGCCATCCTGGGCATCCCCACCACCCACGAGGGCGCCCTGGAGCTGGCCCGGTGCAGCCGGGGCACCCCCCGCATCGCCAACCGGCTGCTCAAGCGGGCCCGGGACTTTGCCACCGTGCGGGGGGACGGCACCATCGACGAGGAGACCGCCGTCGACGCCCGGGTCCAGATGGACATTGACGAGCTGGGCCTGGACGAGCTGGACCGCAGCCTGCTGCGGGCCATTATTGAAATGTACGGCGGCGGCCCGGTGGGCCTGGAGACCCTGGCCGCGGCCCTGGGGGAGGAGAGCGTCACCCTGGAGGATATCTGCGAGCCCTACCTGATGCAGATGGGCTTTCTCACCCGGACGCCCCGGGGACGCTGCGTCACCCGCCTGGCCTACGAGCACCTGCACATGCCGGTGCCCCGCCAGCTGCGGGCGGAGGACGGCCCGGTGGACGACGGCCAGCAGAGCCTTTACTGAACCGGAAAGTGCAAGAAAACTTCACAATTATCCGCTATGATAGATTGCTATGACAGAAAGGAGTCGCCGCCATGCGCGCTGCCGAAACCTGGCAGGATTATGAACTCATCGACGCTACTGAGAAAAACCGCCTGGAACGGTGGGACAAGACCCTGCTCATCCGTCCCGACCCCCAGGTGGTGTGGAAGAACGCCCCGGCCAGCCCCCTGTGGGACAAGGCCGACGCCGTCTACCACCGCTCCAGCAAGGGCGGCGGCAGCTGGGAGACCCGCCGCAGCCTGCCCCAGAAATGGCGCATCCGCTGGCAGGACCTGACCCTCATCGTCAGCCCCACCGGCTTCAAGCACACCGGCGTCTTTCCCGAGCAGGCCGTCAACTGGGAGTGGTACCGCAAGGTCATCACCGCCGCGGGACGGCCCATCCGGGTGCTCAACCTCTTCGGCTACACCGGCGGCGCCACCCTGGCCTGCCTGGCCGCAGGGGCCACCGTCACCCACGTGGACGCCAGCAAGGGCATGGTGGCCTGGGCCAGGGAAAACGCCGCGGCCAGCAACCTGCAGGACCGTCCCTGCCGGTGGATCGTGGACGACTGCGGCAAGTTCGTCGCCCGGGAGATCCGCCGGGGCAGCTTCTACGACGCCGTCATCATGGACCCGCCCAGCTACGGCCGGGGCCCCGGGGGCGAGATCTGGAAGCTGGAGGACAACATCTACGACCTCATCGCCCAGTGCGTGGGGGTGCTGAGCAAGCAGCCCCTCTTCTTTGCGGTGAACAGCTACACCGAGGGCCTGAGCCCCGCGGTGATGGAATACATCATGAAGACCACCATCGTCCCCCGCTTCGGCGGCCGGACCAGCTGCGACGAGATCGGCCTGCCCGTGTCGGCCACCGGGGGCGTGGTGCCCTGCGGCGCCACCGCCATCTGGCAGGAAGCATAAACCCAAAACAGAATAAAGGAGGAAGCCGGAATGATCACCCTGTTCAACCGCGAGAAGTTCTACGTCTGCAACGACCCCCAGGACGCCGCCCGGGTGTGGGGTGCTTTGAAAGCGGAGCACATCCCCTACGAGATGGACACCCTGCGCAGCCAGCCCGCCCTGGTCACCGGCTTCCATGCCCGCATGGGCATGCAGGGGATGAACGGCAACTTCACCCCGGGCCAGTACGCCGACCAGGTCACCCTGACCTATGTGATCTATATCCGCCGCGCCGACCGCAAGGCCGCCCAGGCGGCGGTGGAAGCCCATCCCAATCTCCAGTGAACGCCGGGCAAAGGCGCCCGGGAAAGGAAATCCAACATGGAACAGATGCTGCGCGTGCAGGACGTGCATTTCCGCTATGACCCCGAACAGCCGGTGTGGGCGGTGTCGGGGGTGACGATGGATGTGAAAAAAGGCGAGTTTGTGGCGGTGCTGGGGGCCAACGGCTGCGGCAAGTCCACCCTGGCCAAGCACTTCAACGCCATTCTCCTGCCCGAGAAGGGCACGGTGCTCGTGGAGGACATCGACACCCGCACCGAGGAAAAACTCTACGACATCCGCCAGAAGGTGGGCATGGTGTTCCAGAACCCGGACAACCAGATCGTCGCCACGGTGGTGGAGGAGGATGTGGCCTTTGCCCTCGAAAACCTGGGCGTGCCCTCCCCCGAGATCCGCACCCGCATCGACGAGGCCATGAAGCTGGCCGGCATCTACGACAAGCGGGACAAGGCCCCTCATAAACTGTCCGGCGGCCAGAAACAGCGGGTGGCCATTGCAGGCGTCATCGCCATGCGCCCCGACTGCCTGGTGCTGGACGAGGCCACCGCCATGCTGGACCCCAGCGGCCGGCGGTCGGTGATGCAGACCATCCACAAGCTGCGGGCGGCGGGCATCACCATCGTCTCCATCACCCACTACATGGAGGAGGCGGCCCAGGCCGACCGGGTGCTGGTCATGAACAGCGGCCGCATCGTCATGGAGGGCACGCCGGAGGAGATCTTTGCCCAGACCGAGCGGCTCAAGCGCTACCATCTGGACGTGCCCCAGGCCGCCGAGCTGCGGGACGCCCTGGAAGCGGAGGGCCTGCCCGCGCCCAGGCGGATCATCACGCCGGACGCCGCCGCCGACTGGCTGTACGACCTGCTGAAAGACTGAAAGGGCCCTTTTCGGCCCGCCCAATACCAAGGATGAGAACATCACCCGGAACGCCGGGGATATATCTCATGGAACAGGGGGAACCACTTTGTCCGAAATCATACGAGTTGAACATCTGAAATACGTCTATAACCCCGGCATGCCGGATGAGACCGCCGCCCTGGACGACGTCAGCTTCTCCATCGAGGAGGGGGACTTCGTGGGCATCATCGGCTCCACCGGCAGCGGCAAGTCCACCCTCATCGGCCACTTCAACGGCCTCAACCGCCCCACCTCGGGGAAAATCATCGTGGACGGCAAGGATATGTGGGCGGAGGGCAGCGATCTGCGGTCCTTCCGCTTTCTGGTGGGGCTGGTGTTCCAGTACCCGGAATACCAGCTCTTTGAGGAGACCTGCGCCAAGGATATCGCCTTCGGCCCCAAAAACATGGGCCTGGACGACGCCGAGATCCAACGCCGGGTCAAGGAGGCGGCCGCCTTCACCGGCCTGGATGACAGCATCCTCCAGCGCAGCCCCTTCGAGCTGTCCGGCGGCCAGAAACGCCGGGTGGCCATCGCGGGGGTCATGGCCATGGAGCCCCGCATCCTGGTGCTGGACGAGCCCGCCGCCGGCCTCGACCCCGAGGGCCGGGACACCATCCTCTCCCAGATCAGGGCCTACCATGAAAAGACCGGCATCACGGTGGTGCTGGTCAGCCATTCCATGGAGGACATTGCCAAATACGCCAACCGGGTCCTGGTCATGAGCCACACCAAGGTTGCCATGTACGACACGGTGGAAAAGGTCTTTGCCCGGGCTCCCGAACTGCTGGAGCTGGGGCTGTCGGTGCCCCAGGTGACCCAGATCTTCCTCAAGCTGCGGCAGAAAGGCCTGGACATCCCCATCGACGTCTACACCGTGCCCTACGCGGTCAAGATCATCCGCCGCATGTGGCAGCAAAAACAGGGCAAAGGAGGCGGCGCAGATGCTTCGTGACATTACCATCGGCCAGCATTTTCCCGGCAACTCGGTGGTCCACCGCTGCGACCCCCGCTTCAAGCTCCTTGCCACCATCGGCTACATCGTGGTGCTCTACTCCTGCGGCAACGCCGTGGGGGTGGCCCTGTCGGTGGTGCTGCTGGGGGTGCTCTACGCCCTGGCCAAGATCCCCTTCAGGCTCATCCTCAAGAGCCTGAAACCCATCGTCCCCATCATTATCTTCACCTCGGTGATCAACCTCTTCTTTATCACCGGGGAGGGGGAACCGCTGGTCTCCCTCTGGATCTTCAAGATCTACCCCGAGGGCGTCAGCTTCGCCATCCTCATGGCGGTGCGGGTCATGGCCCTCATTGCGGGCACCAGCCTGCTCACCTACACCACCAGCCCGGTGGTCCTCACCGACGCCATCGAAAACCTGCTCCGGCCTTTGTCCAAGCTCCATCTGCCGGTGCATGAGTTTGCCATCATCATGACCATCGCCCTGCGGTTCATCCCCACCCTCATCGACGAGACCGAAAAGATCATGAACGCCCAGAAAGCCCGGGGCGCCCAGCTGGACACCGGCAAGCTGAACGAGCGGATGCGCGCCCTGGTGCCCATCCTGATCCCGTTGTTTCTGTCCGCCTTCCGCCGGGCCGACGAGCTGGCCATGGCCATGGAATGCCGCTGCTACCGGGGCGGCGAGGGCCGCACCCGCCTGAAGGTGCTGCGCTTCACCCGCACCGACGCCTGGTGCGCCCTGTTCTGCGTGGTGACCTTCGGCATCATTCTGGCCACCCGGTGGATCTTCCCCACCCTGTAAGAGAGGTTTTGCCATGAACGTGCTGCTCCGCCTGGCCTACAAGGGCACCCGCTATGCCGGGTTCCAGGTCCAGCCCAACGCCATGACCGTCTGCCAGGCCTTTCAGGACGCTTTGGAGGCGGTTCTGGGCCAGCGCCCCGACGTAAAAGGCTGTTCCCGCACCGACGCGGGCGTTCATGCGCTGGATTTCGCGCTCAACTTCCACTATGATGGACATATTCCGCCTTTCCGGCTAGTGCTGGCCCTGAACGCCCACCTGCCCGAGGATATCCGGGTCAAGAGCGCCCGTCCCGTGCCCGAGGACTTCCATGCCCGGTACGCCGCCCACGCCAAGACCTACTGCTACCGCATCCGCAACAGCGCGGTGGACGATCCCTTCGATCTGGACACCTGCTGGCGGACGGCAGGGGCGCTGGACGCGGCCGCCATGCAGGCCGCCGCGGACCATCTTGTGGGTACCCACGATTTCCGGGCCTTCTGCGCGGCGGGCTCCGGCCCGGCGGCCCACGGCGACACGGTGCGCACCATCACCGCCTGCCGTGTGGAGCGCGAGGGCGAGCTGGTGACGGTCACCGTCACGGCGGACGGGTATCTTTATAATATGGTGCGCATTCTGGCGGGCACGCTGGTGGAGGCGGGCCGGGGCAAACTGGACCCCGCCGCCCTGCCGGACATTCTCGCCGGGGGCGACCGCCGCCGGGCGGGGCCCACCCTGCCCGCCAGGGGGCTGTTTCTGGTCCGGGTGGACTATCCCGACCAGGCCCTGGAAGGCAGCCAATAAACCGAACAACATCCGGTGAGGAAAGGAGGGGACAGCCGTGAACCGGGAAGAAAAGGAACGCCGGGCCCGGATGCAGCGCATGCTGGCCCGGGAACGGGGCGAGACCCCGCCCCCCGGCACCGAACCGGAGGAACCGGCCCGGCCGGGCCGCCCCGCCCCCAAAGCGGGACAGGACGCCGACCCGGAGGAATCCCGCCGTCCCCGGACCGGCAACACCCGGCCCCTCAGCCCCATCCTCCAGCGGCGGCGCCGCCGCAAGCGCAACCTGCTCATCGCCCTGGTGCTGGTCATTGCCCTGGGCTTTGCGGTGCTCACCGGCGTGTTCAGCACCTCCATCGCCATGCTGGGGGACCTGGCCGACAGCGTCGCCCTGACCTTTGAGCCGGGAGGCTGGCCCGCCTCCACCGGCATCACCGACCCGCTGCAGATCGAGGAGCTGGCCGGGGGCTTTGTGGAGCTGGATTCCACCGACGTGGCGGTGTTCTCCTCCCACGGGGCCAAGGTGCGCACCATCCAGCCCGGCTACGCCCGCCCGGCCATCGCGGTGGGCAACACCCGCTTCGCCCTGTACAACCGGGCGGGGGCGGAGCTGCGCATCGAGAGCCGCACCGGCACGCTGTACACCCACAAATTTTCGTCCAACATCCTGCTGTGCGCCATGAGCGCCAACGGCACCACCGCCGTGGTCACCGAGTCCAGCCGCTACGCCGCCGCCGTGGAGGTCTACGACCCCATGTTCGAGGCGCTGTACGAGTGGTACCCCACCCAGACCGACGGCACCCCGGTGGCCCTGGCCTTTGCCAGCGACAACCGCCGGTTCGCGGCGGGCTGCCTGTCGGCGGCGGAGGGCCAGCTGTGCACCAAGCTGTTTTTCATGGACCTGGGGGCGGACGCCCCCACCGCTACCTACACCGCCGACCCGGGCAGCATGATCCTGCACCTCTACTGGCTGGCCGACAACCGGGTGCTGGCCGTCTTTGACGACGGCGCCGTGCTGCTCAACGCCGCCGACGGCACCGAGGTCGCCCGGTATGACTACGGCGGCGCCACCCTGCTGGATGTGGATACCGCCGGCCGGGGCACCGCCCTGCTGCTGTCGGGCCAGAGCGACTCCACCCTGGTGGTGCTGGACAACGACCTCAAGGAACTGGCCCATACCGACGCCGGGGCGTCCACCATGCTCTGCTGCACCCGGACAAACGTCTATCTGGCGGGGGGAACTCTCCTCCGCCGCACCGGCTACGACGGCGAGACCGACTGGGAACAGACCCTGGAAAACCCCGCCGTCGCCCTGCTCAACGCCTCCATGCCGCTGGTGTTCAGCGGCACCCAGGTCCGGGCCCTGTCCTGACCGCTCACCTGCTCATCCGAAAGGAGAACCCCTATCATGTCTTTGTCCTTCGGCCTGATCTATGATCTGGTCTTTGCCGCCATCCTCGTCATCACCGCGCTGTACGGCCGCCATCAGGGGCTGCTGGCCGGGCTCATGGGCCTGGCCGGGGCCGTGCTGGGCATCCTGGGCGCGGTGTGGGCCGCCAACTGGCTGGCCCCCATCCTCTACACCGACCACATCGGCGTCACCGTGGCCCAGACCGTCACCGACGCCCTCATCAATCAGGGAGAAAACCTCCCCGCCGTCATGGAGGAGTACCTGGGCTTTCTGCCCAAGGAACTCTTCGACCAGGTGACGGTACAGCTTCAGGCCGCCCTGGAAAGCTCCAGCGCCGACATCTCCCGCCAGGTGGTGGCTGCCCTGGAACCCATCTTCCTGCCGCTGTTGCAGGCGGTCATCTTCCTGGTGCTCTGCACCGTCATCCGCTGGGTGTTCCGGCTGCTGGCAAAACTGCTGCGCCAGTGCAACAAGCTGCCCCTGGTGGGCGGCCTCAACCAGATCCTGGGCCTTGTGCTGGGCATCGTCACCGGCGCTTTGGACTGCTGGATGCTCAGCCTGGTGTTGTGGGGGGCGGCGTCGGTCACCGGCGGCAGCCTGACCTGGCTGTCCCCGGATGTGCTGTCGGGCAGCGTGCTCTACCGGTTCTTCACCGGCTTCAACCCCTTTTTGCTATAACTGTACAATCATGGTAAGATAGAGATGCCGGGCGGCGGCGGACCCCGCCGCCTGCGCCTCTTTTCCGCCGCAGATGCCCCGACGCGGGGCGCGCGGCCATAGAGCGGCACTCTGCCGCATTTCTGTATCGAGGGAGGGAACCCTATGCTTTGTGTCCGTTGTAAAAAGAGAACCGCCGTGGTGTTTGTCCAGCGCATGGAAAACGGCAAACCCATCCAGGAAGGCTACTGCCTGACCTGCGCGCGGGAAATGCATATCCAGCCTGTGGATGACCTGATGAAGCGCTTCGGCGTGTCGGATCAGGATCTGGAAAATATGGAGGAGCGCATGTCCAGCTTCCTGGAGGAAGCTGCCCAGAACGGCGCCATGATGCCTGCCGAGGACGGCGGCGAACCCGAGGAATTTGTCCCCGGGGGCAGTCCGGTGTTCCCCTTCGGCCCCGGCGCCCAGACCGGCCAGCGCCCCGACGACAAGTCGGGCAAGCGGGGCCGGGACAAGAAACAGGAGCGCAAGTTCCTCAACAACTACTGCGAAAACCTGACCCAGAAGGCCAAGGAAGGCCGCATCGACCATATTGTGGGCCGCGACCGGGAGATCTACCGCGCCATCCAGATCCTCTGCCGCCGCCAGAAGAACAACCCCTGCCTCATCGGTGAGGCCGGCGTGGGCAAGACCGCCATCGCCGAGGGCATCGCCCAGCGCATTGTGGAGGGCAAAGTCCCCGCCCGTCTGGCCGACAAGGAGATCTATCTGCTGGACCTCACCGCCCTGGTGGCGGGCACCCAGTTCCGCGGCCAGTTCGAGCAGCGGGTCAAGGGCCTCATCAGCGAGGTGCGCCGGGCCGGCAACATCATCCTCTTCATTGATGAGCTGCACAACCTGGTGGGCGTGGGCGATTCGGAAGGCGCCATGAACGCCGCCAACATCATGAAGCCCGCCCTCTCCCGGGGACAGATCCAGGTCATCGGCGCCACCACCTTCACCGAGTACCGCAAGTACATCGAGAAGGACCAGGCCCTGGAACGCCGCTTCCAGCCCGTCAAGGTGGAGGAACCCTCCATCGCCGACAGCATCGAGGTGCTCAAAGGGGTGCGCATCTACTACGAAAAGCACCACTGCGTCCGGGTGCCCGACGCCATCACCGCCAGCATCGTCCGCCTGGCCGAGCGGTACATCACCGACCGCTTCCTGCCAGACAAGGCCATCGACCTGCTGGACGAATCCTGCGCCTGCTGCAACCTGCGCCATCCCGAGATCACCGAGTTCCTCAACGCCCAGAAACAGGTGGAGGAGCTGGAAGCCAAGGAGCATGACCTGGAAAACCCCGAGGACGACAAGGCCATCGACTACGAGGCCCTGGCCCAGGTCAAGACCGAGCTGGCCCGCCTGCGGGAGAAGCTGCCCGCCCTCCAGCTGCGCACCGCCGACATCGCCGTGACCATGGACGACGTGGCCCGGGTCATTGAGCTGTGGACCGGCATCCCCGCCGTCAAGATCAAGGAGAGCGAGTACGGCCGCCTCATGGGGCTGGAGGACGCCCTGAAACAGCACATCATCGGCCAGGACGAGGCCGTCCACAAGGTGGCCCAGGCCGTCAAGCGGGCCCGCGCCGACCTGTCCGGCCGTCACCGCCCCGCCAGCTTCATCTTTGTGGGCCCCACCGGCGTGGGCAAGACCGAGCTGGTCAAGCAGCTGGCCGCCCAGCTCTTTGACACCGTCGACCCGCTCATCTCCATCGACATGAGCGAATATATGGAAAAGTACGCCGTCTCCCGCCTCATCGGTTCGCCTCCGGGCTACGTGGGCTACGACGAGGCCGGCCAGCTCACCGAGAAGGTCCGCCGCCACCCCTACAGCGTGGTGCTCTTTGACGAGATCGAGAAGGCCCATCCCGACGTCATGAACATCCTCCTCCAGATCCTGGACGAGGGCAAGATCAACGACGCCCAGGGCCGCACGGTGGACTTTACCAACACCGTCATCTGCATGACCTCCAACGCGGGCAGCACCGACCGTTCGGGGGAGACCGGCTTCAACAAGACGGCGGAGCAGATCAGCGCAAACAAGAGCATGAAGGCCCTGCAGGAGTTCCTGCGCCCCGAGTTTTTGGGCCGTGTGGACGAGATCATCACCTTCCGTCCCCTGGAGCAGGCCGACCTGGAGCGCATCGCCGCCCTCATGCTGGACGAATACAAGCCCGGCATGGAGGCCCACGGCATCCATCTGGAATACACCCCCGAGGCGCTGACCGCCATCGTCGGCGAGACGAGCACCAAGTTCGGCGCCCGGGAACTGCGCCGCACCATCCGCAAGGAGGTGGAGGACCCCGTGGCCCAGGCTCTCATCGAGAGCCGCCTGGGACAGGGCACCACCCCCGACACCGTCGTGCTGGAGGCCGAGGAGGGCAAGCCGGTCCTCCGCCTGCCCCGGTAACGACAGGGGAAAGGGACAGATACCATGCGCAAACTGATGCGATCCCTCCTGCCCCGGCTGGCAGCCCTGCTGGGGGCGGTCCTGCTGCTGGCGGGCTGTGCCCCCCGCAGCCTGACCCGGTCCAGCGCGGCGGGGCGTTCCCCCCTGGACTGGCCCCAGGCAGACTCGGGCAGCCGGGACTCCTCCTCCTCCGACGGCGGAAAGTTCTGGGACGGCTGGGACGGCTTCTGGGATGGTTCCTCCGGCAGCGGGTCCCCCGCCCGGGGCACCACGGCGGAACAGCGCCGCTACGGCAGCGCCGCCCTGCTGGCCTGGCCCAGCGTGCTGGTCAGCGTCTACCTGGACGAGGCAGACGGCGCCTCCTGGGATGAGGAGGCCATCGCCGAAAGCCGGGATACCCTGGCCACGGCGGTGGACTGGATCGGGGAGCAGTGCGCCCGCTACAACGTGGATGCCCACATCACCTGTGACGACGGCAGCGCGGACAGCGGCCTGTTCTACCACCTGACCTACAACGGCAGCTTTGCCGGGGGCACCGACTCGGCGGAGAGCGACGATTTTTACACCGCCGCCTACGATTTCTGCGCCCGGCTGGACACCCAGGAGCTGCATGACCGGTACGGGACCTCCAACGTGGGATTTCTGCTGTTCTTGCCGGTGGACGGGGCGTCCTTCACCATCGTCCACTATATGGAGGACGGGGCGGACTACTACCATGAGTTCAGCTGCCTCTACCGCTATGACGCCTACACCGCCCCCGACGCGGCGGAGACCCCGGCGGTCTACGCCCACGAGATCCTGCATCTGTTCGGCGCCCCCGACCTGTACGAGGGCAGCACCGACTATTATGTCACCCCCGACCTGACCGCCTATGTGGAGGAGACCTGGCCGGAGGAGATCATGCTGGACACCTACGGCCCCGGCGGCAGTATGGTGTACGGCGGCATCGACAAGGAGATCGGCCCCCTGACGGCCTACCGTCTGGGGCTGTGCACCGAATTTGAGGGGATGGACCGCTTTCCCCAGGTGACCGAGCTGCCTGCGGGGGCGTTCTCGGCCCGGACGCCGTCGGGCGATGTGCGCCTGCCCGACGGCGCGGTGGCGGCTCGGCCCGGCGCCTGACAGGGAAGGAGGAAGCCCATGGACGGCGAACGATTCCCTCTGCGGGTGGAGCAGATCACGGCGGCGGGCTTTGAGGAATGGCGGGTGGGGGACACCCTGCCCGAGAGCCTGTGCGAGCACTGGCAGCTGGTCTACCTGTTCAGCGGCATGGCCGAGGAACACGGCGATGGCCGCACTGTGACCCTGCGGGCGGGACAGCTGTGGTTCCACCGCCCCGGGGAGACGGTGGCCATGCGGGCGGTGGGGGAGGTCCCCCCCGAGGTGCTGCGGGTGGTCTTTTCCTGCCCCGGCACCGCCCTGGACGAGCTGTACGGCCGTCCCTGGCGCATCGACATGGCCGAGCGGCTGCGGATGCAGCAGATCGCGGCGGCGGTGGGGGAGCTGTTCACCTCCGCCCCGGAGCCGGGAGGTATCCCGGTGCGCAAGGGGGAGCCGCCTTTCGGGGCGGAGCAGTACCTCTGCGCCAGTCTGGAACTGCTGCTCATCCAGCTCATCCGTGCCCGGCGGCGCACCCGGCGGCTGAGCACCCGCGCCCGGCAGGAGCGGGACCAGCAGGCGCTGGTGGACCATGTGCGCACCTATTTTTCCAGAAACCTGGCCCGGGAACTGAGCGTTGCCCAGGTCTGCCGGGACTGCGGGGTCAGCCGGGCCCGGCTGCAGAAAGCCTTCCGCGCCCGGCTGCACCAGGGGGCCATGGAGACCTTCTCCGCCATGAAGATGGAGCGGGCCAAGGAACTGCTGGCCGCAGGCTGCACCCCCGGCGAGACGGCGGGACGGCTGGGCTTTGCCGACGGGGCGTACTTTTCCCGGTGTTTTCGCCGGGCGGAGGGCATGTCCCCCCGGGAATACTGCCGCAAACTTCGCCCGGCGGACGCCAAGAGCGCAACAAACCGACATGGGACTCCCTCAAACGTCCATGTAACAAAGCCGGGCGGTGAAGTAGAATAAAGACAGAAACCATCGGAGAAACCCACGTAAACACCGGAAAAAATCGGACCGCAGCCGGACGGCCCCGCCTGCACCAACGGCGGGCGGCAAGCCGGACGGCAACAAAAATACAAACACATACAAAGGAGCGACTATTATGGCAATCCTGGTCAGCGGCGGCGCCGGATACATCGGCAGCCATACCTGTGTGGAACTTCTGGAAGCCGGCTACGACATCGTCGTGGCGGACAACTTCTACAACTCCTGCCCCGAGGTCCTGAACCGGATCAAGACCATCACCGGCAAGGACTTCCGCTTTGTGGAGGCGGACATGACCGACAAGGCCGCCGTGGAGGCTCTGTTTGCCGCCAACCCCGACATCGACTGCGTCATCCAGTTCGCCGCCTACAAGGCGGTGGGGGAGAGCGTCTCCAAGCCCATTGAATATTACTCCAACAACCTGGCCTGCAGCCTGAACATTCTGGACGTCATGCGCCGTCATGACTGCCACAACTTCATCTTCTCCTCCTCGGCCACCGTCTACGGCGATCCCGCCAGCGTGCCCATCACCGAGGATTTCCCCACCGGCGCCACCACCAACCCCTACGGCACCACCAAGGTCTTTACCGAGCGCATCCTCACCGACTGCTGCCACGCCGACCCCGAGCTGAACGTGGCGCTGCTGCGCTACTTCAACCCCATCGGCGCCCATCCCTCGGGACTCATCGGCGAGGACCCCAACGGCATCCCCAACAACCTGGTGCCCTACATCGCCAAGGTGGCTGTGGGCAAGCTGGAAAAGGTCCATGTCTACGGCAATGACTATCCCACCCCCGACGGCACCGGCGTCCGGGATTACATCCACGTGGTGGACCTGGCCAAGGGCCATGTGGCCGCCATCAAGAAGCTGGAGCAGAAGCCCGGCCTCTTCATCTGCAACCTGGGCACCGGCCACGGATACAGCGTGCTGGATGTGATCCATGCCTTCAGCAAGGCCTGCGGCCGGGAACTGCCCTATGTCATCGACCCCCGCCGCCCCGGCGACATCGCCGAGTGCTGGGCCGACCCCTCCAAGGCGGAGCGGGAGCTGGGCTGGAAGGCCCAGTACGGCATCGAGGAGATGTGCCGCGACAGCTGGAACTGGCAGAGCCATAACCCCGACGGCTACAAGACCAAGGCGTAACCGTCCGGCGTTCCCATACAGATACGGAAAAGGCGCAGACCCCGTCAGGGGCCTGCGCCTTTCTTCAGCGTGCCGGATTTCCCGGCACGCTGCAAAAGGGACAACAGCCGCGCACGGCGGTGCCTGACGCGGCTGTTTCCCCTTTTGGAATCTCCTTCGACAAAATTCTGCGGCAAACCGCGCACTCGTTCCTCGCACACAATTTGCCGCAGAATTTCCCGGTCGGTGTCACCATCGTCGGCGCTGGTCCGCCGATGGCGACAGATTTTAAACGTTTCCACAATTGGAAAAGGCGCAGACCCCGTCAGGGGCCTGCGCCTTTCTTAGTGCGCCTGGCGGCGCACGTTTCTTAAGGGTGCAAGTCCCAAATCCGCCCGGTAGTGGGAAGGATATAGCCGAAGG
>CALXHO010000024.1 GCA_944388125.1 uncultured Gemmiger sp.
GTTGATGATGAGGTTGTTGATCATGTCCACCAGGGAGACGCCCGAGATGGCGGCCTCGCCCACGCTGGAGACCATGACGGTGTCCGACATGCCCACCAGCACAGACAGTGCCTGTTCAATGATCAGCGGCCACAGCAATTGCAGCAGTTTTTGGTTGGTGAACAGTCTTTGTTCTTCGATTTCCACAGTTTGTTCCATATACTTTCCAGATCCCTCTTCTCTCGGGCCGGGCCTGACAGTAACAGTATATCATCCGATTCCCCCTGCCGCAACAGGCCGGGGCACAAAACCGCCGGGCGAAACGGACAGCCGTTTCGCCCGGCGGGCAGAGTTTTTGTCTGCGGCTCACTCGTAGCGCAGAGCCTCGATGGGGTCCATCTTGGCCGCCTTGTTGGCGGGATAATAGCCGAAAAACAGCCCGATGGCCATGCTGAAGCCCACCGCAATGACGATGGCCGAGATGCTGGGCTTGGCCGCAAAGCCCACGGCAGCGGCCAGGGCCGCCCCCAGGGAAATGCCCAGGATCACACCGATGACGCCGCCGATGAGGCAGAGCACCATGGACTCGGTGATGAACTGCAGCCGGATGGCCGAGCTGGGCGCGCCCAGGGCCTTGCGGGTGCCGATCTCCCGGGTGCGCTCGGTGACCGAGACGGTCATGATGTTCATGACGCCGATGCCGCCCACCAGCAGCGAGATGGCCGCAATGGCCGAAATGCCCAGGCTGAGGGTGTCCAGAATGCTGGTCATCTCCTCAATGAGGGAGGACAGGCTGGTGGCCTCCACCGTCCAGGTATCGTTGCGGGTGTAGTAGGAGGCAAAGAAAGAGCCGGTGGTGGAGACAAATTCGGTCATGTCCACGCCGTCCGCCACAATGACAGTAAAGCTCTCGTAGCCGTCCGAGGCGGAGGTGACGGCACGGGCGGCGTCCAGCGGAATATAGATCGTGGTCTGGATGCTGTCGTCGTCGATGCTGCCGAACATGTAGCTGCTGCTGTCGTCGTACTCGTACACCCCCGCCACATAGAAGGTGTAGGGCATGCCGTTAACGGTGAGGGTGACGCTCCGGCCCACCGCCTCCGAATCGGAACAGCCCATGGCCTGCTCCACAAACTTGCTGGAGACATTGCAGATGCGGCGGTCCCCGTCGTCATCGCTGAGCCAGCGGCCGCTGAGGATGGGGGTGTCGTCGGCAATGCCGTCCAGCACCGCCCGGTTGACGCCGGTCACCGTCGCCGTGATGGTGGTGTCGGGGTCGCCGTACTTTTCCAGCGTTCCGCTGCCCACCTGGACGGTCTTTTGGATGTCCGACACCTTGTCGGGGAAGGCATCCCGGTAGTCCTGGATCATGGCGTCGGTCATCAGGTCCTCCTCCGACGGGGTGGAATCCATGAACCGCCGCAGAGTGACGCCCTGGGCCGTGGTGCCCTGTTCGTCGTCGCTGGTCTTCTGGGTCAGGCTGACGGTGATGTTGTTGACGCCCATGCCGCTCATGGAGTCGGTGACGGCGCCGGTCATGCTGCCGCCGATGGTCTCGATGGCAATGACCGCCGCAATGCCGATGATGATGCCCAGCATGGTGAGCAGGCTGCGCATCTTGTTGCCCCGCAGGCTGGAAAGCGCCAGGGAGACGTTTTCAAAGAATCCCACGCCGGCCACTCCCCTTTCTCTCCGCCACGATCCGGCCGTCCAGCAGGGTCAGAACCCGCTGGCATTCTTCGGCCAGGGTCTGGTTATGGGTGATGAGCACAATGGTCTTGTGATACTTTTCATTCATCTCATGGAACAGGTCCATGACCACCCGGCTGGTCTGGCTGTCCAGAGCGCCGGTGGGTTCGTCGGCCAGAATGATGGCCGGGTCGTTGACCATGGCCCGGGCGATGGCAACGCGCTGCTTCTGGCCGCCGGACAATTCGTTGGGCTGGTGGCGCATCCGTTCGGCCATGCCCACCCGGCGCAGCCACTCGGTGGCGCGGCGGGTGCGCTCCCCGCCGGGGACCCCCGCATAGAGCATGGGCAGTTCCACATTTTTCAGCGCCGTCTGGCGGGCAATGAGGTTGTAGGTCTGGAACACAAAGCCAATCTGGCGGTTGCGGATGGCGGCCAGCTCGTTGTCGGCGGCGGCATGGATGTCCACGCCGTTCAGGGTATAGCGTCCGGAGGTGGGTTTGTCCAGCACGCCGATGATGTTCATCAGGGTGGACTTGCCCGAACCGGACTCGCCCACGATGGCTACAAATTCCCCTTCCCAGACCTTCAGGTCGATGCCGTGCAGGATCTCCAGCTCGTTGGGTTTGCCGATGTAAAAGCTCTTGTGGATGTCCTGCATGTCGATGAGCAGACGCCGCTGCGGGGTGCGGACAGAGGTACGGTCATGTTCTGCCATATCACATGCCTCCGCCGGGCGCCGTGGCCATGGCTCCGCCGCCGCGGCCGCCTTCCCCGCCGCCGGCAGGCATCTGGGCGGACGCCTCGGCAGGTGCGCCGTCCATTCCGCCCATGGTGACCATCATCTGGGAATCGGTGTCGATGGTGGCGGTGTCAATGCCCTCGCTCAGATCGGCGGTGGAGCGGATGACGTCGCCTTCCGCCAGATCATCCCCCGAGATCTCCACGTAATAGTCGTTGGACTCGCCGGTGGTGACGGTGACCTGCTCAAAGGTCATGTCCACGCCCTCGCCGCCGGTCTTGCGGTAGACAAAGCTGGAGCCGTCCTCCGCCGTGCCCACCGCATCGATGGGCACCACAAAGACGTTGTCGGTGACGCTCTTGAGGATCTCCGCCTGGGCCTGGATGCCGATGAGCAGGCCGCTGTCCGCCGTGTCCACGGTGACTTTGGCCCCGAAGGTCCCCTGCTCATTGGCCACCGGGTCGGTCTGGGTGAGGGTTCCCTTGATGATATTATCTCCGGTGGAGTCGCTGGTGATGTTGCACTCCATGCCGGTCTTGACGTCGGCCACATCGTCTGCCGAGATGGTGACCTCCACCGTCAGGCCGTCGGTGTCCTGGATGGTGGCTACCGTGCCGGTGCAGGCGGACCCCACCGTGGCGTTGAGCTCGGTGATGGTGCCGCTCATGGTGGCGGTCAGGGTGCAGTCCTCCAGGGTATCCCGCAGCGTCTGGAGATTGTCGGGAACCCGCTTGGCCTGTTCCAGGCGGGTCTCGGCGTCCTCCACCTGCTGCCAGGCGGTGGTCAGGGTGGTGGAGTTTTTCTCGTTGTCGTAGGCATCGTGGGCGCTCTCCACCTGGCTCTCGGCGGTGTCCACCTGGGTTTCGGCGGTAGTGATGGCCGTCTCGGCCTGGGTCAGCGCCGCATTGGCGGCGGAGAGCTGGCTCTGGGCCTGATTGTAGGCGTCGACGACCTGCTGATAGGTCATGCCGGTGCCGCTGGCCGCGGCGCTCTCCTGATTGACCAGCGCCTGGGCCGCCGCATTGAAGGTGTCGATCAGGGTGCTGGAGACAGGGGCATTCAGGGTCAGGCCGGCGCCGCTGATCTGGCTGTTGATGCTGGACACATCGGGGGCGATGGTGCCGGTGACGGTGCGCTGGTTGGCCGCACTGATGGAAGCATTGGCCGCGGTGTCGATGGTGCCGCTGCCGTAGGCGTCCCAGGCGCTCTGCAGGGCCGAGACCGCCTGCTGCAATGCGGGCAGCGCGGCGGCCTTGTCAGCGGCGCCGGTATAGTTCATGTAAGCGGTGGTGTAGTTCTGGTAGGCGCTGTCCAGGGCGGCCGCGGCGTTGTTCAGGGCATCCGCCGCCATGTCGTAGCTGCTGACATAGCTGGAAATGCCCTGGGCCGCGGTGTAGGCCGACTGCAGCGAATTGAGGGTATTCTGGCAGCTGTTGACGGTATTCTGGGCAGAATCCCGGGAGGACTTGGCGCTGTTCAGATTGTCCTGGGCCTTGGCGAGGTTTTCATCCGCCTTGTCGATGTTTTCCTGCAGGTCGATGAGGCTGTTGTCGTGCTTGACGGCAGCCACCTCATAGCTGTCCAGGGCGCGGTCGTAGGTGGTCTGGGCCGACTGCAGCGTGTCGCTGTACGACAGCTCGGCGCTGTCGATCTGCTTTTGCAGGTCGGTGGTGTCCGGGGTGCAGATCACGTCCCCGGCCTGCACCGTGTCCCCCACGTCCACCTCCACGGTGGCGACCTTGTAGGTCTTGGCGTTGTCCGCCACCGTGACGCTGGCCTCCCGGCCGGAAGCCACGGTGCCGGTGACGGTGACCGAATCCTCCAGGCTGGTTTTCGTCAGGGTGGTGGTGCGCACATACTGGTAGGTGGTGCCCGACGCCGGGATGGCCCGGGTGAGCAGCCGGAAAATGATGATTGCCGCAGCGATCACCACCACCAGCAGTACCGTCAGCTTTTTGTGGCGGGCAAACCAGTTTTTGCGACCGGGTGTGCCGTCCTTGCGGGCAAAGGCCCCTTTGCCCGGCTGAAGGGTGCCTTTGCCCGGGGCTGCGGCCTCCGTCCCGTCCTCTTCCCCGGCAAAATCCGCCGGGAGGGCGGTCTCCTCCGTCTCGGGGGCCTCGTCCACCGGCAGGGGTTCCCTGCCGAATTCGTTGTTTTCCATGATCTTTCCTGCCTCTCCTTGGTCTGGGGGAAGGGCCCGTCTCTGTGGGTATGGCCCGACCTGTCTGTATTTTACTGCCAAAAAATGAAAATCTGGTGGAGAATTGATGAAACCTTCTCCCTCGCATCCCCTTTTGGGAACATTTCCGGTCAGGATTCTCCGTTTTTCCCGGTCGGGCGCAGGGCCCGGGTCAGCATCCGGCGGCCATTGGCCGAGATGTTTTCCTTTTCCCAGCCTTCCATCCCGTCGGTGCCCAGGGCCAGCACATACATCACCCACACCGAAAGCAGCACAAAGGCGGCATACTGCACCTCCACCGCCGGGTCGATCTCCCCGGCCTCCTGCAGACGCAGGACCAGCCCCCGCACCGCTCCTTCCAGGCGGCGGCGCAGTTCTCCCGAGCAGACGCAGGGGGTATCGCACCCCTTTGCCACCAGAACCCGCGCCACCACACGGTAGACTTCGGCCCGGGTGCGGTACAGATCCGTAAGATATTCGGTCACGGCCGCCTCCACATCGTCCAGCGTCCGGCAGCGGGCAAACAGTTCGTCCACCCGGGCCAGTTCACTGTCCATGCAGTAGGCCGTGACCCCGCGCAGGATCTCCTCCTTGGAGGAAAAATATTCGTAGACCGTTCCCTTGCCGATGCCAGCCTCGGCGGCGATCTCCTGCACCCGCAGTTTCGTGATGTCCGCACCGTTGCCGATGAGGCGCAGCACGGCCTGATAGACCGCTGTCTCACGCTGGCGGCGTTCCTCCTCTTTCAGCATGTGGGGGCACCTCCTTCCGAGGGCTGGTCAGGCACATTGCCGGCCTTGGCTGCCATGGCCGCCAGATACTGGGCCGCATCGTCGGGCAGGTCGTCCATGCCCTCGTCCCCCACGTCCACATCACGGGGCGGGCGGCGGAACAGCAGGTCATAGATGACCGGCACGATGAACAGCGTCATCAGGGTGGCGTAGGTCAGGCCGCCGATGATGACGATGGCCATGCCCCGGCCCAGCTCGCTGCCGGGATCGCTGCTGAACAGCATGGTCACCATGGCAAGGACGGTGGTCAGGGTGGTCATGAGGATGGGGCGCATACGGGTCTTGCCCGACGCCACCAGGGCTTCCCGGCGTTCCAGGCCGCCCTGGCGCAGCTGGTTGGTGTAGTCCACAAAGACGATGCCGTTGTTGACCACCACGCCCATGAGCACCAAAAAGCCCATGAGGGACATGATGGACAGGTCCTCCCCCGACAGGATCAGGCCGATCATGCCGCCGGTGAAGGCCAGCGGCACCGTGAACAGTACGATGAAGGGGGACAGCAGGCTCTGGAACTGGGCCACCATGACCAGGTAGATCAGGATCAGGGCCAGAAGCAGCATCTGGGACATCTGGGAGATCATCTCGTCGATCTGGGTGCTCTCACCGGAAAGTTCCCAGGTGCAGCCGGCGGGCAGCTGGATGCCCTGGAGTTTTTCCTCCGCCTGCCGGGCCAGCAGGGAGGTATTGTACCCCTCCTGCGTCACCGACGTCACCGAGATGTACCGGCTCTGGTTTTCCCGCTGGATGCTGGCCATACCGGCAGCCTCACTGCGGGTGGCGAACTCGCTGAGTTTGTGGGTCTCGGTGGTGGAGTTGCCCTCGGCGTCCATGGTGGTGGTCTCGAACTCATAGTTGAAGATGTTGTCCAGATCGGGCACGCTGTCGGTGTCCACGATCTCCACCGAGTAGGTGTCCTCCCCCACGGTCAGGGAGGTGGAGACCGTCTCGCTGGTGAGGGCCTGGGCCAGCTCGGCGTAGACCTGGGCCACCGTCAGGCCAAGGCGCATGGCCTTGTCCTTGTCCACCACCACGCGGATCTCCCGCTCCCCGGCCTCCTGGCCGTTGGAGAGCTCCCCGATGCCGTCGATGGTGCCCAGGGTATCCATGACCTGCTGGCTGGCGGTGAGCAGGTCATCCAGGTCGTCGCCGTAGATGTTGACCTGGACGCCGCTGCCGCTGAGGGCCGACAGGTCCGCCGCCGAGGAGGAGGTCACCTCCACCTCGCAGGGCAGGTCGGCAGTGTTGGCGGTGATCTCGTCCCGGATGCGGGCCTGATCCCGGCTGTCCTCTTTGGTGAGAAGGATATAGTAGGTAAAATTGGTCAGGTCCTGCCCGCCCATGTCGGACATGCCCGCAAAGGCGGCGGTCATGGAGGAGCTGGACATGGCGCCCACCGTCTCGATGCCGTCAATGGCCGAGACCCGCTCCATCACCTGATCGGCGGTGGCAAAGGCGTCCTCCGGCTCGGTGTCCTCCGGCACCGACATGGTCAGCGACATCTGGTCCGAGCTGATCTCGGGGATGACCACCAGGCCCATGCGGGTGACCTGCCACACCGACCCCGCCAGCAAGACAATGGCCAGGGCCAGCGGCACTGCCTTGACCCGCAGGCAGAAGCGCAGCAGTTTTTCATACCCGGCCAGCACCCGGTCAAAGAAGGGATGCTTCTGGGGATGGACCCGGCTGAGCAGGGTGCTGCCCGCCGCGGGAACCACCGTCAGCGCCACGATGAGGGAGGCGAACAGGCTGTATGCAATGGTCAGTGCCATATCGCTGAGCAGCTCCCGGGTCAGGCCCTGGGCAAACAGCAGGGGCAGAAAGACACAGACAGTGGTGAGGGTGGAGGAAACGATGGCACCTGCCATCTGTCTGGCGCCCTGGACGGCAGCCCGGGGCGCGGGAACACCTGCATTACGCAGGCGGTAGATGTTTTCAATGACGACGATGGAGTTGTCCACCAGCATGCCGATGCCCAGTGCCAGGCCGGACAGGCTGATCATGTTGAGGCTGATGCCGGTGAAGTACATGAGCACAATGGCAAACAGCACACTGAGGGGGATGCTGACCGCCACCACCAGGGTGGGACGCAGATCCTTGAGGAAGACCGCCAGCACCAGGATAGCCAGGATGGCGCCGCCGATGAGGTTGGTCATGACGCTGTTGAGGATGAGGCGGATGTAGTCGCCCTGGTCCATGATGGGAGTGAGATGGAGGTCGGGGTCGGCGGCGGTCATCTCGGCCAGGGCGGCGTTGCAGGCGTCGGAAACGGCGCTGGTGCTGGCGGTGGAACTCTTGAACACCGACAAAAGCACCGCCTGGTTACCGTTGACCCGGGCATAGCTGTCCCCCGAGTTGTCAATGAGGGTGATCTCGGCCACGTCGGAGAGGCGGACGTCCCCCACTCCCTCCATGTTGCAGAGAAGGGCGCCTTTCAGGTCGTCGATGCTCTCAAAGGTGTCCCCCACCTTGAGGAGATACTGCTCGTCCCCGTCCTGGATATAGCCCGCGGGCATGGAAAAGTTCTGCGCCGCAATGAGCTGGGACAGGGTGGACATGTTGAGCAGCTGGTCCAGGTTTGCCTTGGAGAGGGCTTCCTCCCGGGCATCCTCGTACTCGGCGTAGGCTTCGTCCAGCTGTTCCCGGCCGGAGTCGATCTGTTCCTTGCCGCTGTCCAGCTGGGCCTGCACACTCTCCAGGGCCGCCTGGCCGTAGACCAGCTGGGCGTCCCCGCTGCCGAAGCCCGCGGCTGCCGTGATCTTGCCCTGTTCCAGCTGGGTGTAGGCGTCCCGCAGTTTCTGCATGTTGCTCTCGGCGGCGTCCTTGGCTGCCTGCAGCTGGGTGAGCTGGTCGGGCAGGGAGGCCAGCTGACTGCGCAGCTCGCCCACCCGGGCATGGACCTTCTGCAGATCGGCAAGGCCGTCCTTGGTCAGGGTGAGAAGATACCGCAGTTCATCCGCCGTCAGGGATACGCTGGGTCCCGTAGGCTGGGGCTGAGGCTGGGGCTGGGCGGTGCCGGGGTCAGTGGTTCCGCCAAGGTCGGGCGTCACCGTCGGCGCCGGGGTGGCAACGCTGCCCTGCAGCTGTTCCAGGTAGGCATTGACCTGGGCCAGGAACGCCTGGAAGGCTTCGTCACTGCTCAGGATGGTGTCCACATCGGTGCCCATCTTTGCCAGAAGGTCGCTGATCTTCTGGTACTCGGCCTCGCTGCCGTCCAGATAGCCGTTGAGCTCATCCTGCAGGGTTTTCTGCAGGGCCTGGGCGGTCTCCAGCTGGGTGGTGAGCGCCGTGACCTTGGCCACGGCCTCGTCCAGCTGCTGGCTGGCTTTGGCCAGCTCGGAGGAGGTGGCTGCCTGCTGGTCGGCCAGCTGCTGCTTGCCTTCCTCCAGGGCATTTTTCTTGTCGTCCAGCTCGGCCTGACCGGTGACCAGGGCGTCCTCGCTGTCGTCCAGCTGGCGGCGGGCGTCATCCAGCTGCTGTTTGGCCTCGGCCAGACGGTCGCTGACCTGCACCAGCAGCTTGTCGTTCACCTCGTCGATCTTGGCCTGGTCCAGGCGCACTTCCACCATCTGCTCCACCAGGCCGGTGGAGGAAACGCTGGCCACGCCGCCCAGGCGCTCCAGAGTGGGAATGACCGTCTCCTCCGCGTAGGCCGACAGGTCATAGATGTCCAGCCCGTCCTTGTCCACCGCAATGTACTCGGTGGCCATCATGTCGGGGGTGATCTCCAGCAGCATGGGGGTGCCGGAGGTCTCGGGCAGGGTGTCGGCCAGCTGGTTCAGCGCCGTGCTCGTCTTGACCATGGCGCTGTCCATATCGGTGTCATCGGCAAATTCCAGCATGACCATGCTGTAATTCTCGCCGCTGGTGCTGGTGACGTTCTCCACGCCGTTGACTGTGCCCAGACTGCTCTCCAGCGGACGGGTCAGCTCTTCCTCCACCTT
Organism: uncultured Gemmiger sp.; assembly: GCA_944388125.1. Classification (GTDB taxonomy): domain Bacteria; phylum Bacillota; class Clostridia; order Oscillospirales; family Ruminococcaceae; genus Gemmiger. Next base: position 9,322 of record CALXHO010000024.1, read on the forward strand.
TTCGGGGCTGGCGCCGGGATAGGTGGTCACCACCACCAGATAGGGCAGGGTGATGCTGGGCAGCAGGTCGGTGTTCATGCCCATCAGGCTGACCACACCCAGCACCAGCACAAGGATGACCCCCACCAGCACGGTGAAGGGCTTTTTCACACTGTATTTTGCCATAGGTTCCCTCTTCTGACCCGGTGGGAAGGTCCGGCGGAGATGACCTGCCGGTGCAGGCCAAGGGGGTTCTCCCGCCGCCGGGGCGGGGACACAGGGCGGTGGATTTCCGTCCCGTACCCTGCCCCCGCGGGCTTTCCTTTCCGGGTAAATTTTTCTTAAAAAAAACTCCGACCGACCGGTCGGTCGGCTTTTTTCAGTATAACACACTGCCGGTCAATGTCAATCGAAGGCTGTCCCCTGTTGCCCATACAAAAACGGCCCTGCCGGAGCAGGGCCGTCTGCCGTGCCGGAAGGCCGGCACAGGATCGGAACACGGAAAAAATGGGATAATAGGAAGAAAAGCTCAGCGCTCCTCGCGGAAGTAGGCAATGCCCAGGCTGGCGGGGGGCTGGTTTTCCTTTTTGCGGCGCAGGGACACCACGATGAGCACCAGGATGGTGACCACGTAGGGGACCATCTGGATCAGGTCGGTGGCATAGCTGGGCACCGAGATGCCCATGAGGCTGGGCAGGAACTGGTACAGCCAGTACAGCATACCGAAGAGGTAGGCGCCCCAGATGGCGTTGAGGGGCTTCCAGGTGGTGAAGATGACCAGCGCCACGGCCAGCCAGCCCAGAGCCTCGATCTGCTCGGTGGTGGCCCAGATGCCCTGGTTGTAGTCCAGCACGTAGTACAGGCCGCCCACGCCGCTGATGGCCGCGCCGCACAGGGTGGCAACGTACTTGTAGCGGGTGACGTTGATGCCGGCGGCATCGGCGGTGGCGGGGTTCTCACCCACAGCGCGCAGGTTCAGGCCCATGCGGGTGCGGGAGAGGAACCAGAACAGCACAATGGCCAGCACAATGGCGGCGTACACCAGGAAACCGTAGGAGAACACCACCTGCCCCACCGTGCCCAGGCCGGACAGGACGGGGATCTTGGCGGCGAAGGCCTTGTTGGCCAGAGGGGCCGCGCTGTAGCTGGAGCCGTTGAGGATGAATACGCCGAAGAAGTTGGCCACGCCCATGCCGAAGGTGGTGAGGGCAAGACCGGTGACATTCTGGTTGGCCCGCAGGGTGATGGTGAGGAAGGCGTAGATCAGGCCGCCCAGGGTGGAGGCGATGAGGGCGCAGAGCAGGGCGATGACCACGCTGAGGACGGGGTTGGGGTTGGCGGTGAGGTTTTCGTAGTAGTAGGCGCTGGCGAAGCCTGCAAAGCCGCCCAGGTACATGATGCCGGGCACGCCCAGGTTCAGGTTGCCGGACTTTTCGGTGACGATCTCACCCATAGCGCCGTACATGATGATGGTGCCGAAGGGGATCGCGCGCAGGATCCATGCGATCAGACTGCTCATGTCACTTTCCCTCCTTGTGCGTCTCGCCGCGGAGTACCACGCGGTAGTTAATGAAGAACTCGCTGCCCAGGATGAAGAAGAGGATCACACCGGTGATGATGTCGGCAGCATACTCGTTGAGGCTGTACGCCGAGGCGATCTCGGACGCACCGCGCTCCAGAAAGACCAGCAGGAAGGAGATCAGCGCCATGTAGAAGGTGTTGAACTTGGCCAGCCAGGCCACAATGATGGCGGTAAAGCCGCGGCCGCCCGCCGAGGTGGTGGAGATGGTCTGGTCCTTGCCGGCCACAATGAGGAAGCCGCACAGGCCGCAGATGGCGCCCGAGATGATCATGGTACGGATCATGACCCGGCGGACGTTGATGCCGGCATAGCGGGCGGTGTTTTCGCTCTCGCCCACCACGGCGATCTCATAGCCGTGCTTGGAATACTTGAGGTAGGCATACATGGCGAAGGTCAGCACCAGCACCACAATGATGTTGATGGTGTACCGCTGGCCGAACAGCACCGGGAACCAGCCGGCCTTGGTGGCCTTGTTCAGGGTGCCCAGGCTGGAGGCCTGGCCGCGCATGATGTTGGTCATGCAGGCGACGATGCTGGTGGCGACGTAGTTCATCATCAGGGTGAACAGCGTCTCGTTGGTGTTCCAGCGGGACTTGAACCAGGCGGGGATGAAGCCCCACAGGGCGCCCGCCGCGGCGGAGGCCACGAACATGGCCACAAACAGCAGCGGGGCGGGCAGGCTGGAGCCCAGGTAGACCATGGTCAGGGCGGTGGCCAGGCCGCCAATGAGCACCTGCCCCTCGCCGCCGATGTTCCAGAAGCGCATCTTGAAGGCCGGGGCCAGGGCGATGCCCACGCAGAGCAGGGTGGCCAGATCGCGCAGTGCCCAGGAGATGCGCACCGGCGTGGCGAAGGTGCCCTGGTACATGACGCCGTAGACGGCCAGGGGATTCAGGCCGGTGACGAAGAAGATGAAGAGAGCGTCCACCACCAGGGCCAGCAGAATGGCCACGGCGCGGACGAGTACTTTTTTGCCGAAGGGGATGCCGTCGCGCTTGGCGATGCGCAAAAGCGGCTCATGAACGGTCTGTGTTGCCTTTGTCATTGTTCGGCGTCCTCCTTTACCAGGTTGGTCATGCGCAGGCCGACCTCCTCCTTGGTGGCGGTGCGGCCGTCCAGGATGCCGTTGACACGGCCGCCGCACAGCACCAGGATACGGTCACACAGCTGCAGCAGAACGTCGAGATCCTCGCCCACAAACAGCACGGCGACGCCCTTCTTTTTCTGCTCATTGAGCAGGCGGTAGATGGTGTAGGAGGTGTTGATGTCCAGGCCCCGCACCGCGTAGGCGGTCATCAGCACGATGGGAGAGGCAGCCAGTTCGCGGCCGACCAGCACCTTCTGGACGTTGCCGCCCGACAGGCGGGAAACGGGGGTGTTCAGGTCGGGGGTGACGACCCCCAGCTCCTCCTTGATCTCCTTGGCCAGTTCCTGGGGCGCCTTGCGGTCCACCAGGGGGGAATGGCCGGCATCATAGCTCTTGAGCATCATGTTGTCGGTCATGCCCATGGAGCCCACCAGGCCCATGCCCAGGCGGTCCTCCGGCACGAAGGAGAGGTGGACGCCCGCCTCGGTGATGGCCCGGGGCGTCTTGCCCAGCAGTTCCATGGGCTGGTGCTCCCGCTCCGGCGGGAAGAACTTGACGTCGGAGCCGGGGGCGGCGTGCTGCAGGCCGGCGATGGCCTCCAGCAGCTCCTTCTGACCGTTGCCGGAAATGCCCGCAATGCCCAAAATCTCGCCGCCGTAGGCGTCGAAGCTTACGTCGTCCAGCACCTTGATGCCCTCGGCGTTGTAGACGGTGAGGTTCTGGATGGCCAGACGGCGCACCGGGTCCTTGGGCTCGGGACGCTCGATGTCCAGCTCCACCTTTTTGCCCACCATCATCTCGGTCAGGCTGGCCTCGGTGGCGTCGGCGGTGAGCACGTCGCCCACATAGCAGCCCCGGCGCAGAATGGCCACCCGGTCGCTGATCTCCAGCACTTCGTGGAGCTTGTGGGTGATGATGATGACCGCCTTGCCGTCGGCGCGCATATTGCGCATGACCTCAAAGAGACGCTCGGTCTCCTGGGGGGTCAGTACGGCGGTGGGCTCGTCCAGGATCAGGATGTCGGCGCCGCGGAACAGCACCTTGACGATCTCCAGGGTCTGCTTCTGGCTGACGCTCATCTCGTAGACCTTCTGGTCCAGGTCCAGGGCGAACTGGTATTTCTCGCAGATGGCGCGGGCCTTGTCCCGCACCCGGCGCAGGTCAAAGCGCTCGCCTTTGGGCAGGCCCAGGGCGATGTTCTCCACCGCCGTGAACACATCCACCAGCTTGAAGTGCTGATGGATCATGCCGATGCCCAGTGCCAGCGCGTCCCGGGGAGAACGGATGTCTGCCAGCTGATCGTTGACGTAGATCTGGCCCTCGTCGGGATAGTAGATGCCGGCGATCATGTTCATCAGCGTCGTCTTGCCGCTGCCGTTCTCGCCCAGAAGGGACAAAATCTCGCCCCGGCGGATCTGCATGGAAATGTCCTGGTTGGCCGCAACGCCGCCGAAGGTTTTGGTTACATGTTCAAGACGGATCGCGTACTGCGTCTGCGCCATGCGGAAAATTCCTCCTTTTTCTGCGCGGTTCCATCAGAAAACAAGGCCGCAAAACCTCTGTTTGCTGATGTCACTCATGCTTTACAATCGTGCCCTCAACACAGAAAGGGAAGCCTGCAACATGACAAGGCTTCCCCTCCCGATTGGTGTTCAGATTATGCGACGGGCTCGGCGTCCTCGGTGATGCCGTCGATGCGCAGGGCAAAGTAGGGAGCGCTGCGCAGCGTGGACTCGGAGAAGTAACCGTCGGTGATGGCTTCCTTGGTCTCGCCCTGATACAGAGCAACGGGAGAACCGGTGCTGTAATCATAGAAGGTCAGGTCGATGGGAGCGCTGGTCACAGTCTCACCGCCCACGGTGAAGTTGGAGGTGTCGAAGACCTGCAGGCTGCCGTCCTTGAGAGCCGCCTCAACCTCGGCGACCTTCTCAGCGGTGCCCTCGGCGCAGCTGCTGCCCAGAGCGGTGATGGCCACAGCGCCGTCCTCGTAGCCCTTGGCCCAGTCAACGGGAACTTCCTCGCCGTTCATGGCAGCCTGGATGGCCTCGGTGTAGTAGACGCTCCAGACGTTGGTGGCGGAGGTCAGAGCAGCGTTGGGAGCGGTGTCCAGCATGTCGATGTTGTAGCCGATGGAGTAGCAGATGCGGCCGGAGTTGAGCATCTTCTCGGTGGCGGCGGGAGCGCCGGTGGAGTCAGCATGCTGGCCGATGATGACGCAGCCGTTGGCGATCAGGGCCTCGGCAGCAGCGCCCTCCTTGTCGATATCGAACCAGGAGTTGGTGTACATGACTTCCATGACCACGTTGGGCATCACGCTGCGCACACCCAGGAAGAAGGCGGTGTAGCCGGAAACGACCTCGGCGTAGTTGTAAGCGCCGACGTAGCCGATCTTGATGTTGCCGTCGGCGTCGAAGGAATCGGGCTGGGTCTCGGTGGTCAGCTCACCGCTCTCGACGAGCTCCTTGAGCTTCATGCCGGCAACCACGCCGGAAACGTAACGGGACTCATAAACCTTGGTGAAAGCATTCTTGAAGTTGTCCAGGCCGGTCAGGGCGGCAAAGTCACCGGTCATGGAGACGAAGGTGACGTCGGGATACTTCTCGGCAGCCTCGACCATGTAGGTCTGATGGCCGTAGGAGTTGGCGAAGATGATGTCGCAGCCCTGGCCCACCAGGTCCTCGGCGGCGTCCATGCAGGCGGAGTCCTCAGCGACCTTGTACTTCCAAATCACGTTGTCCTCGGTCAGGCCCAGATTGCTCAGAGCCTCCTTGATGCCGTTGATGTGTGCGGCGGAATAGCCTTCGGTCTCATCGCCCACCAGGATGGCGCCGATCTTGATGTCGGACGTGCTGGCGGCTTCGGCGGTCTGGCCGGCCTCGGAAGTGGTGCCGGTAGATTCACTGCCGGTGCTGCCGCAGGCTGCCAGGGAAAACGCCATGACTGCGGCCATGAGAATGCCCAGTACCTTTTTCATGTGTGTTCCTCCTATTTTCAATGAAAAACGGAAAAGCCCCTGTTCCAGAAAGGGGCTGCTGTCGGCCGGGACCTCCGTCTTACCCTCGGCGGAAATCCGGCCCCGGAGCTCCGCACCGCAAAGCGCTGCGGGGCTGCCGATACGTCTTTATTTTAGAGAAAAGTGCGCCTGCTTTCAACCGGTTTTGACAGATTTGTTAAATCTTTGTGAACCTTGCAGGAATCCGTCGCCGTCTGCCCGTTTCTGCTTGTGAGAATGCCCAACTTTCCAAAGGAAAAGTATGACTTTTCCGTCGTTTTATCGGGGATTTTGGTTTCCGCCCTTTCTCCCAAAAAGCTAGCTGCGCCCTCTCCCCGTCTCCCCTGCCGGTTTTTGTGAAAATGCGCAGATGCGATGTTTTTAACCGTGCAGACGGATGCCGGGACAGAGCAAGGGCCCCGGCGGGGAGGCACTGCTCCTTTTGGCCGGGGCCCTGGGGTTTGTATGATTTTTCAAAAACGCTTACTGCTTGGGGCCGATGCCCAGCTCCGCCGCAAAGGGGCGCATCCCCTCGATGCAGAGGGTGATGACCTGGGGCAGTTCCATGCCCAGGCGGTCGCAGCCGTCCTGGATGACGGTGCGGTCGATCTTGGCGGCAAAGCGCTTGTCCTTGAACTTCTTTCTGACGCTGGAGGCCTGCAGCTCGGCGATGCCGGCGGGATGCATCCGGGCGGTGGCGGAGATCAGGCCGGACAGCTCGTCCACCGTGTAGAGGCTCTTGTCCAGCTCGCTCTCGGGAAGGGTGTCGGTGCACAGGCCGTAGCCGTGGGCCAGGATGGCATGAATGCTCTCCTCGTCCACACCGGCCTCCCGCAGGGGCTGCTCGGTGTGCTTCAGATGTTCCTCGGGGAACTGCTCGAAGTCATAGTCGTGCAGGTACCCCACCGCCTGCCAGTAGCTTTCGTCGGCGCCGAAATGCCGGGCCATGGCGCCCATGCAGGCGGATACCGCCAGGGCGTGCTGGAAGAGGTGCTCCTCGGTGGTGGTTGTGGCCAGCAGCTCTTTGGCGCGGTCCAGCGTAAGTTTTTCGGACATATGGGTCAGCTCCTTTACAAAGATTCCCGCCCGGGTGCGGTCAGCCGCGGGCGGGAAGGGACGCAGGGTCAGACTCTGCGCCGGGTCTTCTGATATTGTTCACAGGCTTTGAGCACCAGCATGAGCAGCACCACATCCACCGGGAACTTGATGATGTTCTTGACGATGCGCATGCTGCTGAGCAGCACAAACGCCTGACCGTACATGACATGCAGCCACAGAGGCGTCAGCAGAAAGTTGAACAGGAAGGTGACGGTGAGCTTGCACCCTGCCACCCGCCACAGCCGGATGGGGCGGCGGTAATACCACAGCCCGTAAACAATGCCCGCCAGCATGGCGCTGAGGGTGAAGCCGGGAAAATACGGGCCGTTGGGGCGCAGCACATAGCCCAGCAGGTCGGTGGCAATGCCGGACAGGGCCGCCACCCAGGGGCCGCACAGCATGCCGGTGGCCGCCGCGGCGAGAAAGTCGAAGCCGATTTCCAGATAGCCGGATACCGGGATGGTGAACTGGTTGAGCGCCAGATTGAGAGCCGCCAGCACCGCCGCCAGGGACAACGCCCGGGGGCTGCGCAGTTCGGCCATGGCCTGCACCATCAGGCGCTGGTAATTGGAGCGCAGATACTGCATAAAAAAATTCCTCCTAACTTGTGCGCATCGCCGCACAAGGGAGGACCGCCAAGCAGGGGCTGCGGCGCTGACCGCGCCTTGTGCCCCCTTGCAGAACCCAAACCCGTCCATCCCGCGCCGCCCGCTGCCGGCAAAAGGCAAACCGCGCAGCACTGCCGGGAAACCGCCGCGGCCTGTCCGCCGCCTGCAGCCCCATCCCGGGATTTCGGTGAGAGCTCCGCTTTTGCACTCCGTCATGCAGCAGTGGGATGCGGGATCTGCACCGCGTGCCCGTATGGGCAACTTCGTCCTGCCACAACTCCCCGTTGGTCAGGCACTGGCGGCGGCACGGAACTCCCGTGCCGTCCTTACGCGCAGGTCCCTACTCTGCGAAATCCGGTATTTTCAGGAGAAAATACCGGCAAGGCGTTCTTTTGTCCGACCGCCTTGCTGGTTCTATTATAGCGCTGTGTCCGGGATTTGCAAGGCCCTGTTTCGACAGAAACCAAAAAGCCGCCCCGGAGGAGATTTTCCTCCGGGGCGGCGGGCAACTTGGATTTGCGGCGATCAGCCGTGCAGGGCGCTGCGCAGGGCGGCCAGCAGCTCGGCCTGGTACTCGGGGCGGAAGGTGCCGTGCAGCAGCTTGGGCAGGGCTTCCTCCTGCAGGCGGCGCCAGCTCTCGGCCTCCCGGCCGGGCAGGATGGGCACAAAGGCCACCCCGTTGGCTGCGGCGGCCTGGGCATCCCCCATGGCGTCCCCCACCATCATGACCTTGCGGCTCTCATACCCGCAGGCCAGCATGGCGGCAATGCTGTTGGCCTTGCTGCCCACCTCCTGGCCGAAGATGACATCGGCATGGCGGGCCAGACCATAGCGGTTCCACTCGCTGGCGATGGCCGACTCGTTGGCCGCCGACACCACCGCCACATCCGCCACGGCGTGCAGCTGGCGCAGGCTGTTCTCCACCCCCGGGAAGGGCTCGAAGGTGGGTTCCAGCGTCTGGATGCGGCGGTTGCAGGTGGTGTTCCACTGCTGCAGCTTGCGCAGTGCTGCACTGCCCGTGCGGGTGACTTCCGCCTTGAGGGTGGCGGTGCTCAGCTCACTGGAGTTTGCCACCCAGTCGGCGATCTCGTCACTGCCCGGGATCTCCACCCCGCGGTTCTTCAGCCGGTCAAACACCTGCACCACGCTCTCAAACCGGGAAATGCCCCGGGTGATGCTGCGCAGGTTGATGTCCTCCCATGCCTCGGTAATATAATCATTATACTGTTCCAGCCCGAACACGCGGATCAGCTCCGGACAAAATACACTGCAGTGTTTGAGGCGCACTGTGTCCATCACGCATCCGTCTGAGTCCAGGCATACCAAAAATTCACGTTTTTTGGTAAAATCCGCAAGTACGTTTGCCATACCGATCCTCCTGTTCAAATTACGGCCCCTCGCGGGCCAAACCTTATCCGCCGCCCGCCCGGGCGGGCAGCACTTTCCCATCTCTAATCATAGCAGAATACCGGGAAAAAAAGCAATCTTTTTTCCGCAAAAACACAAGATAATCTGGGTCAGAACTCAATTTTTATCCGGTTTTCACTCACTGTCCGCCGACAGCGCACGCCCGATGGGCATATTGAGGACCAGACTGGCCATGTGATCGGCCGGGGTGGGCTGCTTGTTGATGACCACCAGGTTGCGGCCGCGGAAATATTGCAAAAGCCCCGCTGCCGGATAGACCGCCAGGCTGGTGCCGCCCACAATGAGCAGGTCCGCCCCCTGGATGGCCCGGACTGCCCCCTCCAGCGTGTCGGGGTCGAGGCCCTCCTCGTAGAGGACCACGTCGGGCTTGACGATGCCGCCGCACTCGGTGCAGCGGGGCACCCCCTCCGATTTGTCGATGAAGTCCACGTCATAGAATTTGCCGCACTTCATGCAGTAGTTGCGCAGGGTGGAGCCGTGCAGCTCATAGACGCGGCGGCTGCCTGCCGCCTGGTGCAGACCGTCGATGTTCTGGGTCACCACCGCCTTGAGCTTGCCCTCCCGCTCCAGCGCCGCCAGGCGCAGATGGGCCGCGTTGGGCTTTGCCCCGTGGACGATGAGCTTTTCCCGGTAGAAGCGGTAGAATTCCTCGGTATGGCGAAGGAAAAAGCTGTGGCTGAGCATGACCTCGGGGGGATAGTCGAACTTCTGGTGGTACAGGCCGTCCACGCTGCGGAAGTCGGGGATGCCGCTCTCGGTGGAAACGCCCGCCCCGCCAAAAAACACGATATTGGAACTGTCACGGATCAATTCTTCCAACTGCGGCACCATAGAAAAGACCTCCTCTTCGTCTTGCTTTTTGCACTGCGCCGTATTTTGTCTTATAATGAGAGTATAATACAAACTGCCCGGAAAGGTAAAGCGATTCCGGGCAGCGGGAGGTGTCTCCATGGAAAAAATCACGGGGGAGTATGTATTCAGCCGTCTGCCCCGCCGGGCGGAGGATGCCAACAAGGGGACGTTCGGCACGGTGGCGGCCTTTGCGGGCAGCAGCGCCTACCGGGGCGCCGCCGCCCTGGCTGCCGAGGGTGCCCTGCGGGGCGGGGCCGGGCTGGTGTTTCTGGCCACCGTGCCCGAGGCCATGCAGCTGGCCCTGACCCGCACCCCCGAGTGCTGTGTCCTGCCCTGCCGGGCGGACGGACAGGGCTGGCTCTGCCCGGATGACGTGAGCACTGCCGCCGCCCGTTTTGCCCCGGGCAAGGCCGTCCTGCTGGCCGGGCCGGGATTGGGGGACGGTGCCGGGCGTCTACTCTCCCTGCTGTTGGGCGGGGATTTTGTCTGGAAGGGCTGCCTGCTGGACGCCGACGCCCTCAACGCCCTGGCCTCCGGGTCGGCGGGAGATGTTGCCCTGCCGGAAAATACCGTCCTGACGCCCCATCCCGGGGAGATGGCCCGCCTGACCGGGCTGACCGTTTCCCAGGTGCAGGCCGACCGCCCCGGCGTGGCCCTGGACTATGCGGCCAGGCACCACTGCATTGTGGTGCTCAAGGGCAGCGGCACCCTGGTGGCCGCCCCGGACGGTACCCTGATGCAGAACACCACCGGCAATCCGGGGCTTTCCCGGGGCGGCAGCGGGGACATTCTGGCCGGGATGATCGCCGCCCTGCTGGCCCAGGGGCTCTCCCCCTTTGACGCCGCCGCCTGCGGGGTCTGGCTCCACGGGGCCGCCGCCGACCGCTGTGCCGCCCGCCGCAGCCGCCAGGCCATGCTGCCCCACGACATCCTGGAAGACCTGGGCACCCTGCTGGCCGAGGCAGGCTTGTGACCTTTTTTCGCAAAAAACACAGAAAGACCGGACCGCGTACCTTCCAAAAACGCGGTCCGGTCTTTTTTGCCTGTCTCAGGCAGAACGAAGAATTACAGCAAAGCCTGGATCTCCTCCGGGTCGGGCATGGACCGGATGGCTCCCTTGCGGGTGGTGACCAGGTAGGCGGCAGTGTTGGCAAAGTGCAGCATCTGCCCCAGGTCCTCCTCTGTCAGGCCGTCCAGGCCGTGGTCCAGCACAAAATTCAGCACGCAGGCGCAGAAGGTGTCCCCCGCGCCGGTGGTCTCGATGACGCCCCCTTTGGTACAGGCCGGACGGAACACCTGGGTCTGCCCGTGGAAGGCATAGCTGCCCTGGGCACCGGCAGTGACGTTCAGCAGCCGGATGTTGGGGTACTGCTCCTGCAGCATGGCGGCTCCCTTGGCAAAATCGGTCTGGCCGGTCATGAATTCCAGCTCGTTGTCGGCAATCTTCAGCACATCACACCGGGCAAGGCCCCAGGCGATCTGCTGCCGGGCCTCCTCCATGCTGTCCCACAAAGGCGGGCGCAGGTTGGGGTCGAAGGAGATGAGTGCCCCGCCCGCCCGGGCCAGCTCCAGCGCTTTCTGGGTGGAGCTGCGCACCGGCTCATGGGTGAGGGAGAGGGTGCCGAAATGGAAGATCCTTGTCCGGGAGATCAGCTCCTCCGGCAATTCCTCCGCCCGGAGCATCATGTCGGCGCCGGGATTGCGGTAGAAGGAAAAGTCCCGGTCCCCATTGGGGAAGGTCTTGACGAAGGCCAGGGTGGTGTGCACCGCCGGGTCCACCGAGAGGCCATCCATGCAGATGCCCGCCTCCTCCGCCACCTGGCGCAGCTGGCGGCCGAAAATGTCATCCCCCACCTTGCCCACAAAGGCACAGGAGCGGTCCAGCTTTTTCAGCATGGCCAGCACGTTGCAGGGCGCGCCGCCGGGGTTGGCTTCAAAGAGGGGGTTGCCCTGCCCGCTCTCCCCGCTGGCGGTAAAGTCGATGAGCAGTTCCCCCAGGGCCACCACGTCAAATTTTTCATTCATTTCCGGTGCTCTCCTTCCGGTCCAGGTCGATGTCGTATTTTTCCACATCCATCATCACCGAGCCGTCGGCATCAAAGCTGATGGCCGCGGCCTGCTGCCGGGTGAAGATGGCCACCGAGGCTGCCTGTTCGCCGTCGTTGACGAACACCTCCACGCTGTACCGGTCCATGAGGATGCGCAGCTTCAGCCGCCCGTCCTGCGGGCGGACCAGCAGGCTGCGGGTGTGCACCACATCGGCGTTGCTGCCGCTGCGGGTGCGGTCGATCTTCAGGATACTGGTGTCCGGGCGGTAGCGGATGCTGGTGACGTACTCCCCGTCCTTGGCCACATTGACCCGGAAGCTGCGGTACAGTTCCCGCTGGGCCGGGCGGATCTCCACCGTCATGTCCACTAGCCGACCCTCCACCTGATGGAGGTTGGTCTCGGAACAGACCAGCACGTTCTGGTAGCTCACCCGGTTGCAGCGGTACTGCTCCAGCTCCCGCACCGGCAGCTGGCAGAGCCGCCCGTCCCGGATGGACAGCTCTCTAGGAATGGACATCTGGCCGAACCAGCGGCAGTCCCGGGGACGGCAGCTCAGGGTGTTCCAGTTCTGCAGCCAGCCGATCATGATGCGGCGGCCGTCCGGCGTCTCCAGCGTCTGGGGGGCATAGAAGTCGATGCCGTAGTCGATGGCCTGGACGCTCTCCCGGGTGAAGCGGTTGTTTTCAGCATCGTAGCTGCCGATGAGGCAGACGGTGCCGTTGCCCGCGTGGAATTCCAGCCCGATGGGGCTCATCTCCTGGGGGCTGACAAACAGCACCTGCTTGCCGTCCAGGGGGAAGAAGTCGGGGCATTCCCACATCTGGCCGTACTGGCTGTGGGAGGCATCCACCGTGCCCACCAGGGACCAGTGGATGCCGTCCTCGCTGCGGTAGAGCAGCACCGATCCGCTGCCGTCCGCCGGGCGGTTGCCCACCACCATGCGGTAGCTGCCGTCCGCCTCCCGCCAGACCTTCGGGTCGCGGAAGTCCACCGGGCTGCCGCCCTCGGGCAGGTCGGCGGCGGTCAGCACCGGGTTGTGGGGCCACTTTTCATAATCCACTCCATCCCCGATGGCCAGGGCCTGGGTCTGGATCTCGGTGGTGCGGCCGTCCTCCCCCAGGCGCTTGCGCACGGCGGTGTAGACCAGGAGCTGACGTCCGTCCGGCAGTTCCACCGCGCTGCCCGAAAAGCAGCCGCCCCCATCGTAGTCCTGATCGGGGGCCAGGGCGGCGGGCAGCCGCTCCCAGTGCAGGAAATCCCGGGTCTTGGCGTGGCCCCAGTGCATGGGGCCCCAATCGGTGGAATAGGGGTGATACTGGTAGAAGAGATGGTACTCCCCCTTGTAGCAGGAAAAGCCGTTGGGGTCGTTCATCCAGCCGATGTTGGGGGTGAGGTGAAAGGCGGGGCGCTGATCCTCCGGGATCAGGGGGGCATAGCGGGTCTCGAAGTCCCGGGCCCGGCGCAGTGTGTTATCGGTCATGTTCAGTTCCTCCCTGTTGGGATTTGGATTGTTCCGAGGCGGCGTCCTCCGGCTTGAGATGGCAGAGGAACACCTTCTCGATGAGAATGCTGGCCGCCCAGTAGGTCCCGGCCGGGGCCACCAGCGCCATGCCGGGCAGGCCCAGGGCCAGAGCCAGGCCGATGGCCAGGCAGGCAAAGACTTCCAGGGCGCGGATGGGGTGGAGCAGCATGAGCATGGCGCTGATGCGCAGCATCTCCCCCACCGTGCCGCGGAAACGGGCGGTGTAGGCGGCCAGATAGATGGTCCAGGTCAGCACGACGCAGCACAGGACCAGGGAAAGCTCATACAGTCCACCCAGGGGACTTCCCTGCAGCCGCAGGGAGCGAAAGACCATCACGTCCACGGCCATCAGCGCCAGCAGGGCGATCTCCACCAGTCCCGCTAAAGTGGAGCGGCGGAAGTTTTCCCGCAGGGCGCCGAAGAAGGTGGCGGTGAGGGTGCCTTCCTCCCGGCGGAGGTACTTGAACACTGTGGTGTAGAGGGCGGTGCAGGCCACGCCGATGGTAAAGACCGGCAGGCAGCACACCAGCCACAGCACACTGAGGCAGATGCAGTCAAACAGTTTGATGAGGCCGCTGATGACGGGGCCATCGGCGTTGAACAGTGATTTCATACGCATTCCTCAAAGGTTCAGGGGAAGTTCCCCGGAGGGGGCGGTCAGGGACGGGTGTACTCCCGCAGAGACGTGAAGGTGACGGTGTTGTTCTCGGCAAAGAGCTGGATGGTCTTGCCGCTGGCGCCGTAGATGCGGACAGTGAGCGCCGCCTGGCCGTCCAGGTAAAAGACGCCCACAGACCCTTCCTGGATGTAGGTGAAGGAGTAGATCTGGCCCGGCTGCAGGTCCACGGCAGTCTCGGCGATGGGAGTGCTGCCCTCGTTGAAGAGCAGGCGCACCATGCCGTCGGCGGGGGACAGGGAGATCAGCTTGTTCTTTTCCTGATCGCCGTTGTAGTCAAAGCTCAGGCCGAAGGAACCCTCCCCGGTGAAGGTGAACTCACCGGTGAGGCGGAAGCTCTCATAGCAGGTGAAGGCGTCGGCGTAGGTGTACAGGGTGCCGGCCTCGATGCCCACATGGGGCAGGTCCACGGCCAGGGCCCGGCGGACTGAGAAGCTGTCCGCCACCCCGTCCACCGGAGCCAGGTAGAGGGTGCCGTCGGCGTTCTGGCAGAGCTTCTGCACCACCAGGTTGCCGCCCCAGGCGGAGACCTCCTGGGTGGAGGAGGGAGATTCCGACCGGCGGGCCCAGCCCACCATGTAGGCGTTGGCCCCGTCCTCCACGTGCTTGGCGGCGTAGAACAGCTTGCCGTCCAGCCGGACGGGATCGCCGTAGGGGCCGTGGGGCGTATCGGACATGGCGTACCACAGAGTGTCGTCCTGGGCGGAGTAGGTCAGATACCACTTGTCCCCCATCTGGAAGGTATCGCTGCATTCCAGATTGTAGACCTCCCCCATCGGGTCGGTGAAGATGATGCCGTCGTACTGCACCGTGTTCAGATCGCCGCTCAGGGTATATTTCAGGATGCGGGCGGTGCCCGACTGGGAGGCAGTCACCGTCATGGTGATGGTGTCGGTGGCCGGGTCATAGTAGCACTGGGGGTCCCGGAAGTCCCGCTTCTGGCCCAGCTCGGCAGGCGGGGTGATCTCCCAGCCCTCCAGCTTTTCAAAGGCCAGGGGGCTGTCCCCCACGGCCACCATGATCTTTTCGGCATATTCCATGGTGGCGGAGTCGCTGTGGCCGGTGTAGAAGAAATAGTACTTGTCCCCCGCCTTGACCACTGAGCCGGTGCCGATCCAGCTGTCCTGGCCGCCGGAGCGGGAGGCCTCCAACACTGGGTCGTCGTACTCGGTGTAGGTGACAAAGTCGGTGGTGGTGGCCAGGTAGACCGAATGGTTGTAGGAGTCCCCGGCCTCCTTCAGGTAGTAGATGTAGCAGGTGCCGTCCTCCCAGTAGGGCATGGGGTCGCCCACGTAGGGCTGGCTGGCGCCGTCCGCCCCGGGCAGGAAGTAGCTCTGGTAGGTGTAGGCGCTCTCCTGGCTGCCGGGGGTGGTCAGGGAGGAGAAATCCTTGTCATTGGCGCCGTCGGTGATGGCGTCCCCCGTGTCCCGGTCCCAGCCGGCATACAGGGTGGTGTCCCCCTTCACCTTGTCCGCGGCGGTGTCCCAGGGGGTGTTCAGGGTAGAATCCTGGAACCATCCCAGGAAAGTATACCCCTCCCGGACGGGATCTGTCACCTCCTCCACCGTTTTTCCCGACCGGACGGTCTGGGTGGACAGGGTCTGGCCGCTGTAATTGTCGTCAAAGGTCACTGTGTACTCCGCCGGACTGCAGCCCAGCAGCAGGCAGCCCGCCAGAAGGGCGGATGACAGTGCCATGGGAAATGTTCGTTTCATAAGTCCGTTATCCTTTCCGGTCCCGGCAAAAGAGCAGAGGGGGTGCAGCATTCTGCACCCCCTCTGCCGGTGTATGTCCGGGCGTTAGATGATACTGCGCTGCCAGATGGTGATGTTGGAGATTTCGATGGTGGTTTCGCCCAGGGCCGCCGTGTCCGCCGAGCCGAACTGGAACAGCATTTCAAAGTCCATATCGGTGATCAGGGGATCGGTGGTCTCAAAGGTGAAGGTCTGCTCCTCGGTGGTGAGGTCGATGCTCTTGGAGATGCGGGGGTCCCATCCGCCCAGGGGGTTCAGATAGAAGCCGCAGCTCACCGGCTGGGTGGCCTTGGCGGTGATCTCCACCGTGAAGTAGCTGTCGGCGGGCAGTGTCAGCGGGTGGTCCTTGTGGCCGAAGATCAGCTTGTTGTGCCAGTCCACCGAGCCGCCCTGGTCGATGCGGTAGAACAGGCTGTTGTTCTCGGTCCAGATGGTGCCGACGCCCAGATCGTTGTCCTCATCGGTGCCGTTGTAGACGGTCCACAGCAGGTCGGGGCTGGCATCGGCGGCGATGCTCTGGCCGAAGTAGTCGATGGTCTTTTCGGTGTCCAGGTCGCCGGAGACGGTGCCGAACTCCAGATTGGTCACCGTCACCTTGTTGGAGGTGACGCCGTCGGAGGCTGCACCCAGCTGCAGGCGGATGACGGGGTCCTCCACCGCAGCCTCGGCGTCAAAGACGTTGGTGACCACCATCTCCTCGCCGGCGTTCAGGGCGATGCTGTTGAAGTTGGCGCGGGCCTTGTCGGCCTGGGAGGCGCTCTCCACCAGGCACTCGGCGCTCTGTGCGTTGTCCGCCTGGATGGTGAAGCTGTAATAGTACTTTTCTCCTGCGTTCAGGGTGATGCCGGGCAGGGCCAGGTCGCCCTTGATGCTCCAGACGCCGCCGTCGGTGGGATAGGCGTCGATCTGGATGGTTCCGGCGCCGCCCGCTGCCGCGGCGGTGGCGGAAGCGCCGTCCCCGGCCGTGACGGCCACCGCGTCCGCAGAGCTGAAGTCCGCCGTGTAGACCGGCGTCTTGGTCTGCTCACCGGTGATCTTGTAAATCTCGATCTTGTCGATGGTCACGGTGAAGTCGGAGGGAGTGGTGTCGGTGGGGTTGTCGGGGTTGGGGGTGATGCGGCCCAGGTTGAGCATGAGGTCGGCAGTACCCGTCCCGGTGGAGGTGAACTCCATCTCCAGGGGGGCGATGGAGGTGCCGATGGGCAGGTTGTATGCCCCGCCCAGGAAGCTGCCGTCGGTGCTGGCCTCATCTTTTGCCAGCAGGTGGGCGTAGGTGTCGGCGCTGGACTTGGCCCAGACCTTGACCCGGTAGGTGGCGGCCTCCAGCGGCACGCCGGTCTTGACCAGGGCGATGTCGCCGTCGCTGGAGCCGGGATCGGTGATGGTAAAGACGTAGGCGCCTTCCTTCAGCTCACCGGTGGCATTGACGCCCTCGGCAATGCTGGGGGTCCAGCCATGGCCGTCGGGCTGGGGCGCGCTGGCGAAATCAAAGGTCATCAGCTCGGTGGCCTCGCCGGCCTGGCGGGTCACCTTGAGGGTGGCGTAGGCGTTGGTCTCCAGGCCGCCGGCATCGGTGACGGTGTAGGTCAGCTCGTAATCGCCGGGGGCGTCGGGGGTGGCCTTGCCGTTCTGGAAGGTCAGCTCCGGCAGGGAGGTGATGGAAATCTTGCCGGTCAGGTCACCGTCCTCCGCGTCGGTGGCGGAGACGCCGGCCATGGCGTCAAACTCGGTACCGGCCTGCACGGTCTGATCCTGCACACCGGTGATCTCCGGCTCGGTATTGCTGCCTGAATTGCAGGCGGTGACACTCACCGCCATGCAGAGGCTGAGCAGCGCCGCCAGACTTTTGTGCATGGGTTTCATTGCGGGACGCTCCTTTCACATTACTGGCTGTCGGCGGAGGCATCGGCGGTCTCGCCGGAGATGTAGCGGTCGTAGGCGTCCTGATAGGCCTGCTGGATGGCGGGCAGGTTGGTGCGGCCGCTCAGGTCCTCCTGGAAGGTGGCCCACTGGTCGTCGGTGACGCCGCCGCTGGTCAGCCAGGAGATCAGGTTGGTGCGGATATAGTCGTTGAGGTTGGACTCATAGCTGGTGAGGACGTTGAGCTCTTCCATGGTGAACTGCAGGTTGGGCGTGGGGGTGACACCCTCGTCCACATAGGGAGTGGCGTAGGCGTTCAGGCGCTCCAGGCGCAGCTGAGCACGGGGCTCCATGTGGACCACATTCTCCCAGGCGTAGTCGGACAGGTAGCAGATGCCCAGAGGTGCGTTCTGCAGGCGGAGTTCGTCGGCGGTCATGTCGCCGGTCAGTTCCTTCTGGACCAGCATGCCGTTCTCATCCGGTTCCTCCTCGTAGACGATGCCCACGGGGCCGTAGTTGATCTGGGCGGAGATGTAGGGATCGTAGTAGCGGTCAAAGTAGGCAAGCAGCACTTCCACATTCTCCACACCGTTGAAGAACACCAGCTCGCCGGTGCTGATCTCGGGGTTGTTGGAGACGCAGATGGTCTGGTCGCCGTTGGGACCTACCAGGGGTGCGCAGCAGATGTAGTTTTCGGGGTTGGAGACGACGGTCTCGCTCTCCCACCAGTAGAAGGCGCCGTAGGTCTCGTCGCCCTTGCCGTTGGCCAGGAAGTTATCCTGGGACTGCTCGAAGGAGACCATGTCGATCAGGCCGTCGCTGACCCA
>CALXHO010000025.1 GCA_944388125.1 uncultured Gemmiger sp.
GTGTCCCGCACATCTCAGATTTTGGAGGGATGTGCGGGAGGGATATTAAAACCAAATGAAAATATGAAGTTGTGAAAACGCCGATTTATCAAGGGTTTTACCAGGGCACCCAACATTCTACGAAGTAGATTTTGAGTCCGTCACGTCTGCCAATTCCATCACACCGGCTGATACTGGATTAGTATACCATGACAAACGCTCCAAATCAAGTGTTTTCTGCCCGCTGCCTGCCGCAGAACCACAGGCAAGAGCACGAAAATAAGACGCCGCCGCATTTTCTTGACTTTTTTTTCACACTATGGGATAATGCCTATGAACAGGCAAGGTGATAAATGTTGAAGGTCATGGTCATTGACGGCCAGGGCGGCGGATTGGGCCGTCAGCTGGTCGCGGCAATCAAGGCGCAGTGCCCCGGCGTGTGGGTGCTGGCCGTGGGCACCAACAGTGCGGCGACCACCGCCATGCTGCGTGCCGGAGCCGACCAGGCCGCTACCGGTGAGAATGCCATCCTTGTGGGATGCCGCAAGGCGGATGTCATCCTGGGGCCTGTGGGCATCGTCATTGCCGATGCCATGCTGGGGGAGATCACCCCCAAAGCTGCCGCGGCGGTGGGGCAAAGTTCCGCCGCGCGGATACTGGTGCCCGTCAATCAATGCGACAACATTGTCGCGGGGGCCCAGGAATTGCCCATGTCCCGGCTGATCCAGAGTGCGGTGGACGCACTTCAGACTGTATGCAAACCCGATCACACGGCAGGAAGCCGGTGAATTGCGGCTGAAGCCGCTTGCGGGTGTGTGAAAAACGGCATCAGCCCTGCGACACAACCCGACACAGAAAGATTCAAGGATTCGGATGCCAGGAAGGCGTCTGCTTTCAGCAGGAAAGCGGGCGCCTCCTTTTTTGTCCCGAACGTTGATTCATAAAATAAAGAAACAAACCCCGGCCGCGGCTATCCTGTCTGCGGCCGGCCGGAGAGGAGAGTTTCCATGACACTGGAACAGTTTTTTCATCAGGTACCCCGGGCGGCGCTGGCATTTTCGGGCGGGACGGACTCGGCCTTTCTGATGTGGGCGTCTAAACGCTACGGCTGTGACCTGCGTGCCTACTACATCAAGACGGCCTTTCAGCCTGCCTTTGAGCTGGAGGATGCCCGCCGTCTGGCAAAAGAGCTGGATGTTCCCATGACCGTCATTGAACTGGATGTGCTGGCGGTGAAAAAGGCCGCCGAAAACGGTCCCCGCCGCTGCTATTACTGCAAGAAAGCGCTGTTCACCCAGCTGCGCCAGGCGGCGGCCGACGACGGCTACACCGTGCTTCTGGACGGCACCAATGCCTCCGACGACGCGGGGGACCGCCCCGGCATGGTGGCGCTGCGGGAACTGGAAGTCCGTTCTCCTCTGCGGGAGTGCGGCATCACCAAGGCGGAGGTCCGGCGCCTTTCCCGGGAGGCGGGGCTCTTCACCTGGAACAAGCCTGCCTACGCCTGCCTGGCCACCCGCATCCCCACCGGCACAACCCTCACGGCGGAGATGCTGACCAAAGTGGAAAGGGCCGAGGCCGCCATGGCCGGGCTGGGATTCACCGACTTCCGGGTCCGGGTGGCGGACGGTGCAGCCCGGCTGCAGGTGACCGAAGATCAGCTGCCCCTGGTGCTGGCAAAGCGGGAGGAGATCCTGAAAGCCCTGGCGCCGGAATTTGCAGCCGTGACATTGGACCTTGCGCCCCGCGGGGCGTCGGTATAAAAGGAGGAGCAACATGGACAACAAGCATGACATCCTTTGCCTTCTGCGCAGCGTGGCCAACGGCGAGACCAAGCCGGAGGACGCCCTGCTGGAGCTGAAAGAAGCCCCCTTTGAAGATCTGGGCTATGCCAAGGTGGACCTGCACCGCAGCGTGCGCCAGGGTGCCGCCGAGGTCATCTACGGCGCGGGCAAGACGCCGGAGCAGATCGCGGGCATTGCGGCGGCCATGGGGGAGCGGGGATGCAGAAACATCCTCATCACCCGCATGGGCAGGGAGGCTGCCGACTATGTGGCTTCCCAGGTGCCTTTGGAGTACCACGAGAGCCCCCGGCTGGGCCTGGCCTTTCCCGGGGAGCGGCGGGACCTGGGCAACATTGTGGTAGCCACCGGCGGCACCAGCGATATGCCGGTGGCCGAGGAAGCCGCCCTCACCGCCGAGGCTATGGGCAACCATGTGACCCGCCTGTATGACGTGGGCGTGGCCGGATTGCACCGGCTGCTGTCCAACCTGGACGTGCTCATGCAGGCCCGCTGCGTGGTGGCGGTGGCCGGCATGGAGGGCGCCCTGGCATCGGTCATCGGCGGACTGGTGGACTGCCCGGTCATCGCGGTGCCCACCAGCGTGGGCTACGGCGCCAGCTTCGGCGGACTTTCGGCGCTGCTGTCCATGCTCAACTCCTGCGCATCGGGCTGCAGTGTGGTCAATATCGACAACGGTTTCGGGGCGGGGTATCTCGCCAGCCGCATCAACCAAATGGAAGGACTGGAGACAAAATGAAAACGCTGTACATTGAGTGTGCCATGGGCGCGGCGGGGGATATGCTCATGGCGTCCCTGTATGAACTGCTGCCCGACAAGGAAGCTTTCCTGAACACCATGAACGGCCTGGGCCTGCCCGGCGTTGCGCTGCAAGCCAAGTCGGCCAAGACCTGCGGCATTGCGGGCACCCATATGGCGGTGACCGTCCACGGCGAGGAGGAGACGGAACCTGCCGCCCCCGGTCATTCCCACGGCGAGGCACAGAAGGAACCCCATCTCCACAGCCATCCCCACGACCATGCCCATGACCACGAACACCATCATGACCATGAGCATCCCCATGACCACCCCCATGAGGAGCACGACCATATGCACAGCGGGGAGCAGGTCCACGACCATACCCACGCCCATCATCACGCCACGCCGGGGCATATTGCGGAAATCATCGACGCCCTGCCCCTGCCCCAGGAGGTGCGCACCGCTGCCCGGGCGGTCTACGACGACATTGCCAAAGCCGAGGCCAAGGCCCACGGCTGCCCGGTGGGGGATGTCCACTACCATGAGGTGGGCGCCCTGGACGCCGTGGCCGATGTGACCGGCGTCTGCTATGCCCTCTACCTGCTGCACCCGGACAAGATCGTTGTGTCGCCCATCCACGTGGGCAGCGGCACGGTGCGCTGCGCCCACGGCATCATGCCGGTGCCCGCCCCCGCCACCGCCAACCTGCTGGAGGGTGTCCCCACCTACGGCGGCAGCATTAGGGGCGAGCTGTGCACCCCCACCGGTGCGGCGCTGCTGGCCCATTTTGCGTCGGGCTTCGGCCCTATGCCGGTCATGACGGTGGAGCAGATCGGCGTGGGCATCGGCACCAAGGATTTCGGCCAGGCCAACTGCGTGCGCAGCTTCTGGGGCAATACCCGGGAGGAGGCCAACGGCCAGATTACCGAGCTGGTCTGCAACATTGACGACATGAGCCCCGAGGCCCTGTCCTTTGCCTGCAGCCGCCTGCTGGAACTGGGTGCCCTGGACGTCTACACCGTGCCCGGCACCATGAAGAAGGGCCGCCCCGGCCATCTGCTCACCGTGCTGTGCGATGCGGACAAGATCTCCGACCTGGCGCGGGAGGTACTGCGCTACACCACCAGCAACGGCCTGCGGGTCCGCCGGTGTGAAAAGTATTTCCTGGAGCCCTCGGTGGGAACGGTGGAAACCCCGTGGGGGCCGGTGCGGGTCAAGTATGCCCGGGGCTTCGGCATCCGCCACGCAAAGCCGGAGTATGAGGACGCCGCCGCCCTGGCACGGAAAAACGGCATCTCCTACCAGCAGGTGCTGGAGGAGGTCCTGCGAAAGATCGACGGCAACACCTGATCGTTGGCCGCATCCCCGCGGCGGAAAGCCGGCGGGGTCCATTACAGAAAGAGAGAAACGATAATGCAGACAAAACGGATCACTTCACTGGTGCTGGCCGCTGCCATGGCGGTGGGACTTCTGGCGGGCTGCGGCACCCAGAGCTCCAGCCAGCCCCAGGCCACTGCCGAACAGACCGGGACCAAGGACTCGGTGGTCATTGCCATGGACACCAACTCCGAGCCGGAAGCGGGCTTTGACCCGGCCTTCGGCTGGGGCGCCGGGGAACACGTCCATGAGCCGCTGATCCAGAGCACCCTGACCGTGACAAACCCCGACCTGACCATCGGCTATGACCTGGCCACCTCCTGCGAGTCCAGCGAGGACGGCATGACCTGGACGGTCACCATCCGGGACGACGTCAAGTTCACCGACGGGGAGCCCCTGACGGCCGAGGACGTGGCCTTCACCTACAATACCGTCAAGGCGTCCAGCTCGGTCAACGACTTCACCATGCTGGACAATGCCGAGGCGGTGGACGACACCACCGTGGTCTTCCATATGGCAAAGCCCTTCTCCATCTGGCCCTACACCATGGCCATTGTGGGCATCGTGCCCGAGCACGCCTACGACAGCGCCACCTACGGTTCCAACCCCATCGGCTCCGGCCGGTACATCCTCAAGCAGTGGGACCGGGGCCAGCAGATCATTCTGGAGGCCAACCCCGATTACTACGGCGAGCAGCCCAAGATGAAGCAGGTCACCATCCTCTTTATGGAGGAGGACGCTGCCTTCCTGGCCGCCCAGGCAGGGCAGGTGGACGTGGCCTACACCTCGGCCACCTACTCCGACCAGACCATCGACGGCTACACCCTCACCGCCTACCAGACGGTGGACAACCGGGGCATCAACCTGCCTGTCACCGAGCCCTCGGCAAACGCCGACGGCGTGGCCACCGGCAATGCGGTGACCTCCGATGTGGCGGTGCGCCGGGCCATCAACATCGGCATCGACCGCCAGGAGATGATCGACAACGTCCTCAACGGATACGGCACCCCGGCGTACAGCGTCTGCGATCAGCTGCCCTGGTACAATCCCGCCTCCGAGGTGGAATATGACCCCGAGGGTGCGGCCAAGCTTCTGGACGATGCGGGCTGGGTCATGGGCAGCGACGGCGTGCGGGAAAAGGACGGCGTCAAGGCGGAGCTGAACATCCTCTACTCCAACGGCGACTCGGTCCGTCAGGCCCTGGCCGCTGACCTGTCCAACCAGCTGGCAGAGCTGGGCATCCGCTGTACCATCGAGGGTGTGGGCTGGGATACCGCCTATGACCGGGCCCTCTCCACCCCGCTGGTGTGGGGCTGGGGCGCCCATACCCCCATGGAGCTCTATAACATCTACTATTCTCCCGCCGACACCGGCACCGCCGAGTACTCGCCCTATTCCAACGATACGGTGGACCAGTACATGGACGAGGCCCTTGCCAGCAGCGACCTGGAGGAATCCTACAAACTGTGGCAGCAGGCCCAGTGGGACGGCACCACCGGCGTCACCCAGGGCGGCGACATCCCCTGGGTGTGGCTGGTGAACGTCAGCCACCTGTACTGGGTGCGGGACGGCCTGCAGATCGCCGAGCAGAAGATCCATCCCCACGGCCACGGCTGGTCCATTGTGAACAACGTGGACCAGTGGGACTGGGCATAACCATCTCCGCCCTGCCATGCGGGGCATTTCATACCGGTCCTCGGGACCATCCTGCCAAAAGACACAGCCGCACAATGGGCCGAAGACCGCCGGCCCTTTGTGCGGCTGTGCCGCGGGCGGAGTTCCCCCGGAATGTTTGGAAAGAAGGGATTTTGATTGAAACACCGCCTCCGGTTTGCCGTGGGCAAGCTGTTCAGGATGGCGCTGCTCCTGCTGGGGGTCAGCATCCTGACCTTTGCCCTGATGACGGCCTCCCCCCTGGACCCGCTGCAGACCAATGTGGGCCAGGTGGCCCTGGGTTCCATGAGCCAGGAACAGGTGGCCAAGCTGGAAGCCTACTGGGGTGTGGGTACTCCGCCGGTGGAGCGCTACCTGGGCTGGCTGGGAGATGTGCTGCACGGGGACTTCGGCACCTCGCTGCTTTACCGCCAGCCGGTACTGGAGGTGGTCGGCCAGCGACTGGCCGGGTCCCTGTGGCTGCTGCTCTTTGCCTGGATTATCTCGGGCATTCTGGGCCTTGTTCTGGGTGTGACGGCGGGCGCCACCCGCGGCCGTCTGCCTGACCGCCTCATCCGGGGCTATTGCCTGCTGATCTCCAGCACTCCCACTTTCTGGTTGGCTTTGCTGCTGCTGCTCATCTTCTCGGTCTGGCTGGGGGTGCTGCCCATCGGACTGTCGGTGCCCATCGGGGCCGACGCCGCCAGCATCACCCTGGCCGACCGTCTCCAGCACGCCATTCTGCCCGCCCTGACGCTGAGCATCACCGGCGTGGCAAACATTGCCCTCCACACCCGGGAGAAGATGGTGGATGTCCTCAACAGCGACTACGCCCTGTTCGCCCGTGCCCGGGGCGAGTCGGAACTGCGCATCGTGCTGCGCCACGGCCTGCGCAATGTGGCCCTGCCCGCCATCACCCTGCAGTTTGCCTCCATCAGTGAGATCATTGGCGGTTCGGTGGTGGTGGAGCAGGTCTTTACCTATCCCGGCCTGGGCCAGGCTGCCGTCACGGCGGGCCTGGGCAGCGACATGCCCCTGCTGCTGGGCATCACCGTCATCACGGCGGCCATCGTGTTCGGCGGCAACCTGGTGGCGGACCTGCTGTACGGCGTTGTGGATCCCAAAATCCGAAGGGGGGCGGCCAGAGAATGAAAGTTACCAACCGCAGACGCAGCACCCTTTGGCTGATTGTGTTTGCCGTGGCGGTGCTGGCTGCCGTCACCGTGGCGGGCATCCTCCTCAACGGCCAGGCCATGGAGAGCGACTTCGCCCGCAAAAATCTCATGCCCTGCCTGGAATACCCCTTCGGCACTGACTGGATGGGCCGGGATATGCTGGCCCGGACACTGGCGGGCCTCTCCCTGAGCATCCGCATCGGCCTGCTCACCGCAGCGGTCAGCGCCTGCATCGCCCTGGTCATGGGTATCGTCTCGGCCGCCATGGGCCGCTGGGCGGACAGCGTCGTCTGCTTCTGCATCGACCTGGTCATGGGCATTCCCCATATCCTGCTGGTCATGCTCATCTCCATTGCTTGCGGCAAGGGCTTCCTCGGCGTGGTGACCGGCGTGGCCCTCAGCCACTGGACCTCCCTGGCCCGGGTCATCCGGGGGGAGGTCATGCAGCTGCGGCAGGCGCCCTACATCCTGGCAGCCCAGAAGCTGGGCGTCCGCCGCTGGGACATCGTACGCCGGCATATGCTGGTTCATTTGATGCCCCAGTTTCTCACCGGGCTGATCCTGCTGTTCCCCCACGCCATCCTCCACGAGGCCAGCGTGACCTTCCTGGGTTTCGGCCTGTCGTCGGAACAGCCCGCCATCGGTGTCATCCTGTCCGAGAGCATGCGCTACCTGACCACCGGCAAGTGGTGGCTGGCGCTCTTCCCCGGCATCTCGCTGGTGATCGTGGTGCTGTTGTTTGCGCTTTTGGGCGAGCGGATCCGTCTGCTGCTCGACCCCGCCAGCGCTCAGGAATGAGGAGGAAACCATGCAGCCGATACTGGAAATTCAACATATGTCCATTCACTTCACCCAGTACGCCAAGGGCACCCGGCGGCGGGAACTGCCGGTCATCAGGGATCTGTCCCTGAAAATTGAGCCGGGACAGGTGGTGGCGGTGGTGGGGGCCAGCGGCTCCGGCAAAAGCCTGCTGGCCCACGGCATTCTGCACATCCTGCCCCGCAACAGCCATATGGAAGGGCGCATTCTCTACGACGGCGGCGACCTGACCTCCAAACGGGCGGCCAGGCTCCGGGGGCGGGAGATCGTGCTGGTGCCCCAGGGGGTCACCTACCTGGACCCGCTCATGAAGGTGGGGGAGCAGGTGCGGGGGGACGATGCCGCCCCCGACGCGAAACAGCGTGCCCGCAAGGCCCTGGCCCGCTACGGCCTCGCCGCCGGGACGGAGGAGCTCTATCCCTTTGAACTGTCCGGCGGTATGGCACGCCGGGTGCTCATTGCCACGGCGGTCACCCACGAACCCCGCCTCATCATTGCCGACGAGCCCACCCCGGGGCTGGATGCCAAGGCTGCGGGGCGGATCCTGGGGCATTTCCGGGAGCTGGCCGAGGGCGGCGCCGGGGTGCTGCCCATCACCCACGATCTGGAGCTGGCCCTGACCATTGCCGATCAGGTGGCGGTCTTTTACGCGGGGCAGACCATTGAGGTGGCCTCGGCGGAGGACTTTGCCAGCCCGGCGACCCTGCGCCACCCCTTTACCCGGGCGCTGTGGCGGGCCATGCCGGAGCACGGCTTCCAGCCCATTGCAGGCGCCCAGCCCTATCCCGGCACCCAGACGGCGGGCTGTCCCTTTGCGGGACAGTGCGCCCGCAGCACGCCCCAGTGCCGGGAGGCCGCCGATCTGCCCCTGCGCCCCTGGCAGGGGGGGATGGTGCGCTGCCTGAATCCGCAGAGGGAGGAATGAACATGACCCTGCAAGCAAACCATGTGACCTTCACCTACCGGGGCCGCCACGGCGCGCCGGTACTCCAGAACATCGACCTGACCATTGAGTCGGGGGAGCGGGTGGGGCTCAAGGCCCCCAGCGGACGGGGCAAGACCACCCTCTGCCGTCTGCTGGCCGGGTATGAGCGCCCCCAGTCCGGCCAGGTGCTGCTGGACGGCCAGCCCGTCTACGGCAGAAAGGGCGTCTGCCCGGTACAGATGATGTGGCAGCACCCGGAGACGGTGGTGGACCCGCTGCTGCGCCTGGGGGTGACCCTGGAGGAGAGCGGCCCTGTGGACCGGCGCCTGATGGAGGCCCTGCACATCGAGGACGGCTGGCTGGAGCGCTTCCCGGCGGAACTGTCTGGGGGCGAGCTGCAGCGCTTCTGCCTGGCCCGGGCCCTCAACCCGGCCACCCGCTTTCTTTTGTGCGATGAGATCTCCGCCATGCTGGACCTGGTCACCCAGGCGCAGATCTGGAATTTTCTCATCGGGGAGGCGGAGCGCCGCAATCTGGGGCTGCTCATCGTCAGCCACAGCGACAGCCTGCTGGAGCAGGTCTGCACCCGCATCGAGACTCTGCCCGCCTGAGCCTGTCCCGCCTGCGGAGCTTCTCCCTCCGCGCCTGCCCCGAAATACAATAATGCAGCCGTGCCCGTATCCGGAATGCTGTGAAAGGCTCCGGATACGGGCACGGCTGGTTTTGTGCAGAGAAAAGCAGCGCGCCACCCGCGGCCCGGGGCCGTATGGGTGGCGTTGCACGCATCTATTCAAATGGCCGCTGCGGCCTTATTGGTTGTCTGCTCCTGACCGGGCACTTGCCCTCGCATGGTCAGGGGACAGTGGATGCAAGTGGCTCCGGCGCTCCGGTGTCTCTTGCTGTTGTATTTAGAATACGCTCCAATTTTGAAAAGGGTATAGAAACTTTTTGAAGAATCTCCAAACAATATTTGAACGAATTATGACAGGCAGGAACCGACCTTTTCCGCGGGACAGAAAACATGTTCTGCCCGCAGCCTCCTCCCGGGACGGGAGGACTTGGGCAGACCGGACAGGGAAAACGCACCCTCTTGTACTTTTTCCGGCTTTCCGCTATAATACGCAACGGCTGCGCCTTTTTACGCCATAGCGGCCAGTTTTTCCAAAAGGAGTCATACAAATGCAAGAAACTTTTGCCCTCAGGGGCAACGTGATATACACCCCCGAATGCGGCCGGCTGGAACTGCATCCCCACAGCTTTCTGGTCTGTGAGGAAGGAAAGGTGGCGGGAGTGTTTCCCGCCCTGCCGGAGCGGTGGCAGGAAATCCCGGTGGAGGATTTTGGGGACCGGCTGATCCTGCCCGGACTGGTGGACCTGCATGTGCATGCCAGCCAGTACACCTACCGGGGCCTGGGCATGGACATGGAACTGCTGGACTGGCTGGAGCAGAATGCCTTCCCGGAGGAAAGCCGCTTTGCCGACCTCGCATACGCCCGCCGCGCCTACGAAATTTTTGTCGGGGAGCTGGTCAAGAGTGCCACCACCCGGGCCTGCATCTTTGCCACCCTGCACCGGCCTGCCACCCTGGTGCTGATGGAACTGCTGGAAAAGGCGGGACTGCCCTGCTATGTGGGCAAGGTCAACATGGACCGCAACAGCCCGGATACCCTGCGGGAAACGACGGAACAGTCTCTGGCCGAGACACGGCTGTGGCTGGAACAGAGTAAGGATTTTGCCAAGGTCCGCCCCATGCTGACGCCCCGCTTTGTGCCCAGCTGCACCGATGAACTGATGAATGGCCTGGGACAGCTGCAGCGGGAATTCGGCACAGCCATGCAGTCCCATCTCTCGGAAAACCTGTCCGAGATCCAGTGGGTCTCTCAGCTCTGCCCCAATACCCGGTTTTATGGGGAGGCCTACGCACAGGCGGGGTTGTTTGGCGGGGACTGCCCCACCGTCATGGCGCACTGTGTCTGGAGCGGCGCGGAGGAGCGGGCCCTCATGAAACAAAACGGTGTGTTCATTGCCCATTGCCCCCAGTCCAACATGAACGTCTCCTCCGGCATTGCTCCCATCAAGAGCTATCTTGCCGAAGGGCAGAGGGTGGGCCTGGGCAGCGATGTGGCAGGCGGTGCGCACCTGTCCATCTTCCGGGCCATGACCGATGCCATCCAGTGCTCCAAGCTGCGGTGGCGGCTGGTGGATCAGCAGACTCCGGCCCTCACTCTGCCCGAGGCCTTCTACATGGCGACCAAGGGCGGCGGCGCCTTCTTCGGCAAGGTGGGCAGCTTTGAGCCGGGATACGAATTGGATGCCATCGTCATGGACGACAGCGCTCTGCCCACCACCCGGGACTGCACCCTGGCCGAGCGCCTGGAACGGGTGGTTTACCTCTCGGACGGACAGCCCTGCGCCAAATATGCGGCGGGCATCCGCCTGTTCTGATACCGTTATGGGAAAACCTTGACAAAAGCCCTTCGCCAATCGGGGAAAACCCCCGTTCGGCGGAGGGCTTTTCCGTTTGAGGCGGACGGCGCAGCGATACCGCATCTGAATGATACAGGGTGGAGAGGACGGGACCGGAAGCCTCTTTCCCCTTGGCCGGGCGTCGTGGTATACTGAAATAAAACAGTGAGAGGAAATCCTATGACAGCGGCCCCATGCCGGCACCGCTGTCCATAAGCAGATCACAACCGAAAGGCAGGGAAGTTCCATGACCATCCAAAAAATCTGGCTGTCCCCGGCCAGCAGCAAAAAGAGCCTCTATGCGGGGCGGACGGTGGGCGGCATTCTGGGCATTGTGGCGCTGATGATGCTTCTGATCTTCGGCGGTGTTTTTCTGACCTCATTCGCCGGGCTGCCGCGGGAGCTTTTTTCCCTTGTCCTCTGCCTGGGCGTCACGGCGCTGGGGGTGGTTCTGGGGCTGCGGTTGGGCCGCCGCACCCTTCACGATGCCACCGTGTTTCTTCTCACGTCGGAAAACCGGCTCTACGGACTGCTGGCTTCCGATTTCGCCCGGTCCGGCGGCAGGCCCCTGAGATATATGGCGGGGACGCTGGAAACACAGCGCTTTTTGCGGGAACTGGCGGCCAGTCCGTTTCTGCCTGCTGCGGCGGATGAGATCCTCCGCGTGGAATCCATCCGGGAAACCGGCAGCGAGTATGTGGTCCGCTGCCAGGTATGCCGTGAGAGCCACCCCTCCTTTTCGCGAACGTATTTTGTGGCAAAGGACCTGAAGGACGCCGACCAGCTGCTGGGCCAGCTGGAACGCCGCCAGGGCTGGGAAAATACCCTGGAACCGGTACAGAACAATAACCCGCTGGGCATGCTGGTCAGCGGCGGCGCGATGGCGGTTTTTGCGGTCATGTGTGTGCTCAGCCATCCCGCCCAGGCAAAAATGCCGCAGGAAATCTACTTCCCCAGCCTGGGCGCAGCCTTTGCCGCCTTTTGTGTTCTGGTCTGGTTTGCCGTGCGGCAGCATCGGGGGGAGTGACCCCGTTCAGGAAAGGATCCGATCTCATGAACAAAAGTGACATTACCCGGGATTATTGCATGCTCAAAGGTCCGCTGGCCAAAAAAGGCTATGACTGGTGGTGGCACTCCTTTACTGCCGAACATGCCGTGACGGGTGAGCGAAAATCCTTCTATATCGAATACTTTCTCTGCAATCCTGCCCTGGCAGAGCAGCAGCCGGTCATCGTCTGGAACGACCCGGCGGCCCGTGCGGCGGGCAGGCGGCCGTCCTACTGTATGATCAACGTGGGGTTCTGGGGCAGGGAAAAGGGCCAGCTGCACCGCTTCCTGCCCTGGAGCCAGGTCACCATCCCCATGGACAAGCCGCTGGATCTGCGGGCGGGGGACTGCACCTGCACCGAGACCCGCATGACGGGGCATGTCCGGGTCACTCCGGAGGAAGCCGCCGCCCATCCCCTGTGGATGAGCGACGCGGGGGAGATGGAGTGGGACATTCAGATCCACAAACAGGTGGCCTACCATGTGGGATATGGAGCGTCGAAATTTTTCCGCACCATCAACGCCTTTGAGATGTTCTGGCATGCCGAGGGCATGAAAACCGCCTTCGACGGCTGGCTGCGCCTCAACGGGGAGGAATACCGCGTCCGGCCCGAAACCTGTTACGGCTATGCGGACAAAAACTGGGGCGGGAATTTTACCTCCCCCTGGGTCTGGCTGTCCTCCAACGACCTGGTCAGCAAGGTCACCGGCCGCAGGCTGAACAACAGTGTGTTCGAGGTGGGCGGCGGCAATCCCAAGGTGTTCGGTATCGCCCTGGGGCGCAAGCTGCTGGGCCAGTTTTACTATGAGGGCCGGGATTACGAATTCAACTTCAGCAAATTCTGGACGGGCAGCCGTACCTTCTTTGACTGCCGGGAGACGGACACCCGGATCCTGTGGAAGGTGCGTCAGACGACCTTCACCGCCCGGATGGAGGTGGAGATCGCCTGCAACAAGGAGGAGATGCTCCTCATCAATTACGAATCCCCCGACGGATACAAACGCCACAACCGCCTGTGGAACTGCGGCAACGGGTTTGGCACTGTGCGTCTGTACGAGCGAAAAGGCGGCGGCTGGACCCTTGTGGACGAGGTGTCGGCGGGCAGCGTGGGCTGTGAGTACGGCATCTACTGAGCTCTGCCGGACGGTCAGCGGAAAGCACCCGCTCCGTCCCTGCTGCAGGGATGCCGGACGGGTACGGGGCGAAAAGGACAGGGGCTTCTGTTAAGAAAACGGGCAAAAATGCCGGGTTTGGCTGGTGGCGTTTCCGGCAGCTGCCCGGTATACTGGTACCGTACTTTTCGACAGGAGGAAAACAACATGTCTTTGGGAAGCAACCTGTACCAGGCCCGCAGGAAGAGCGGGCTCTCCCAGGAAAATGCGGCGGAAAAACTGGGTGTCAGCCGCCAGACCATCTCCAAGTGGGAGACCGACGAGACCCTGCCCGACATCCGGCAGTCCAAGCGGCTGGCGGTTTTGTACCACATGACGCTGGACGAACTCATTGAGTTTGACGCCGACGAGCAGGAAATGCAGACCATGATCGACAGTGTCAGCGAGGAAGCGCAGGCCAAAATCAACTGGAACCGGGTCTGGAGCAAGCGGTATCCGGTGCTGTCCACCTACCGGGACAAGGTCCGCACAGGGGATTACGCCCCGCAGCTGGGGGAGATGCTGACCCGGCTTCACGCCGACTACGGCTACAATGCCACCGATGCGGTGCTGGTGCTCAAGGATATTCTGGCCCGCGTCTGGAAAGGCGAACTTTGAAGGGAGAATACCATGACCTATTCCCGGGAACAGCTGGCCGAAGCCGGGCGCCAGATCGATTCCACACTGCACAAATTGCGTGAAGTTGTCAAAACCCTGGAAGCCAAGCCGGAACCGGCGCGGTACAAATCCCAGATCACCCTGGCCAAGCGCCGGATAGAGGCATTCACCATTGCCGGTGCCCTGATCGAGAGGGAACTGGAATCCATGAAATAAGAAATCCTCCCGGGAAAGCCCGCTGCGCAGCGAACTTTTCCGGGAGGATTTTTCTGTGTGATACTGCTGAAACGGCGGGCAGGCTCAGTCCTTTCTGGCCTGCGCCACCACCTTTTCATAGGGGGCGATCATGGCCTCGGTCATCTTGCCCTTGGCCTGCTTCTGCACGGCGGGAATGGCCAGCAGCGCCCCCACCAGACGCATCTGCCAGATGCGGGCCCGCTGCTTCTGCGGAAAGTCGTAGATGCCGTGCTGCTTGTAGAATTTGTGGTCGGCTTTCATCAGTCCCTGCATCACATAGATCAGGTCACGGAAGATCTTCATGCCGCCCACGCCGTAGAAGTTGGCGGGACGGGTGAGGTGGTTGTCCATGGCAAAGGCCAGGCTGCCGGCCAGTGCCCGGATATCCGCGGCGGTGTCGGCCTCATCGGTGGCCACGCCGCACAGATAGTTGCCGCCCACCTCGGCCCGGCCTTCCACGATCATGCGCAGGTTGTTCTCATACCGGTAATCGCCGCGGATCAGGTAGGCAATGGGGGTGCCTTGGGTGACGGTGCGGTGCCCGTTGCAGAACTGCCGGTCATCAAAGCACTTGAAGCTGGAGTGGGTATAGTGGTCGGAGATGGCGAAGGCGTAGACAAAGCCGTCGGCCGTCTGGATGGTCTTGCGCAGGAATTCGTCAAAGCCGTCCTTGTAGACGCATTTGCCGGTGATGGCACAGCCGAAGCAGCCCAGGCATCCCCCGCCGAAAGGAAACTCCCGGATGTTGACCACCCGGCTTTTGCAGGGCAGGGCGGCCCGGAAGTCGGCGATCATATTCCGGAGGCTCTCGTCGTCGGGGGCGCAGTTGGTTACGATGACCACGTCCTTGCCGCTGGTCTTGGGCTGGTCGGGCAGGGAGGCCTGGTAGACGGGTTTCTCCCCCACCGGTGCGGGGACGGGCGGCGTGACAAAGATCCCGTGCTCACAGCTGAACATCAGCTGGTCAAAGAACATGCGGGCTTCCTTCTGTCCCTGCTCGCTGAGCAGATCCTCCATGTCCGCCGAGAGGCCCTGCACCACTTTCATGCCCAGGTCAAAACAGTTTTCCTCCACATAGCGGTGGGCGGTCACGTCGTAAAAGTGCTTGGAGGTGGTGATCTGGCTGGCAAATTTGCCGGACAGGTCCACCCCGTCCGCCTTGATGAGCTCGATCAGCCGGTGCAGCTGGTAGGGGGCAATGAAGGTATAGACCGGATAGCAGAACAGGACCAGTTCCGCGTCCCGCAGGGCGTCGCGCACGGGGGCAAAGTCCTTCTCATGGCTTTTGATGCGCTGGCCCACCGGCAGGAAGGTGAAAGTATGCTCCGGGTGCAGGGCCTGAAGATACAGTGCCGTGTGTACGGTGGTGGAATTCTTCCCCTTGGGGCTGGCGTTCAACACAAGAATTTTCATGCGGTTTCCTCCGATTGCTGTGGCAGACGGGTCCTGTCCCCAACGAAAGCGGGGGGGGGGAGAGGCCCGGAATCTTATGATACAATCCTGTTATAGGGGTTGCAGGCGCTTTCCGTCAATGTGCCGGACGGGGCGGAGGGGGCGCCCCGCCATATCCGCCGGACAGACCTGACGGATGGTTAAAAAAATCTGCCCGCCGCTTAACCACGCCTCTCTTGTGGGGGCAGGGGTGCCTTTGGTACAATACAGGTACAGACCGCGCGGTAAAAAAATCCAGGACAGGAAAGGCTGGTTTGCTATGGAATGCACCTCTCAGACCCTCGGCGGCAGGATCGCCGCTCTGCGCAAGGCAAAAGGCATGACCCAGGAACAGCTGGCCGCACGGGTGGGGGTATCCGCCCCGGCGGTGAGCAAGTGGGAGACGGACAGTTCCTGCCCGGACATTGCCCTGCTCTGCCCGCTGGCCCGGGCGCTGGACACCAATGTGGATACGCTGCTGCAATTTGAGGAGACCCTCCCCGACAGTGAGGTGACCCTCCGCCTCAATGCCATCCTGGGTCAGGCGATGGCCGACGGCACCGAGGCAGGTTGGGAGGCGGCTGAGCAGCGGCTGGACGATCTGCTCCACCAGTATCCCAACTGTACTGCGCTGCTCTTCAATGCTACGGCGGCCTGTGACTCGTTCCAGCTGTTTTTCCCCAAAGCGGAGGAATCCCGGAAACAGAAATGGAAATCCCGTAAGCGGGAACTGCTGCAAAGGGTGCGTGCATCCGGCAGCAGCGCCTACTGGCAGGCGGCCACCGTGGGGCTGGCCTCCCTGGAGATCGCAGAGGGAGACCCCGAACAGGGCGCCGCCCTGCTGCGGGAACTGCCGGAACCTGTGGGGGACCCCTCCTTCGTCTGGGTCACCTATTATCTGAAAAAGAAGGAGCCGGACAAGGCTCTGGAACTGACTCAGAAGCAGCTGTACCGTGCGGTCATCCAGGCGCAGACCAGCCTGGCTACCCTGATGAGTGCCAGACTTCTCCCCGAGGAGGCCCGGCGCCGGAAGGCATGTGAAGCCTATCGGGTGCTGGCGCAGACCTTCGGTCTGCCGGACCTGAGCGACGGCCTGGAGCTGGAACTCTGCCTGGAGAAAGGGGACATCCGGCAGGCGGCGGATTGTTTTGTGCGGTATGTCCGGGCCATGCGCCGGCTGGCGGAATTGCCGGATCCGCAGCTGTTCGCTCCGGGCATGGCGAACGCCTCCGGGGCACAGAGAGAGACCGCCTCCCGGGAAATGTGCCGGATGCTGTTTGAGGAGGTCGCCAAAGACGAGCGCTGCCGCCCGCTGTGGGATTTCCCGGACTGCGTGGCCGCCCGGGATTCCCTGTGCCAGGAGCTGTGACCCTCCTGCAAATGAATAGGAAACAACCTCCCGCATCCGGATGCCGTCCGGGGCGGGAGGTCGTTTTTTGCGTCGGATCTACTGCAAGGGCAGCATGACCTTGGCGGTGAAATAGCCCTCCTCCATGGAATAGTTGAGGATGCCGTCGCAGCGGCGGACGGTCTGGGCGATGATCTTGGTGCCGTAGCCGTGGCGGGTGGTGTCGGCCTTGGTGGTGTGCAGCAGGGGATTGCGGGCCAGCACATCCCCCGCCGTGCGGTTGGCCACGATGCAGACCAGGTAGCCGGGAATGGTCTTGATGGACACCCGGATCTGGGCATCCGCCAGCCCGGTGCTGGCCTCGATGGCGTTGTCCAGCAGGTTGAGCAGGATGGTGCACAGGGCGTTTTCGTCCAGATGGAGCTGGGCGGACAGCACCACCTCCACCAGAGTGGGGATCTTCTGCTCCCGGGCTTTGCGCAGCTTGTGGTTGAGCAGATAGTCCAGCAGAACGTTGCCGGTCTCCACCTGGTTGAGCCGGGTCAGATCATCCCCCGTCACCTTTTCCAGATATTGTTCCAGCTCCTCCAGCTTGTTCTGGCGCACCAGGGTCTGGATGTAAAAGTAACGGTTTTTCAGCTCATGGCGCTCCTTGCGCAGCTGCTCCTCCATCTGGGCGGAGTAGCGGTATTTTTCCAGCTGGGCGTCGCTCTGGGCCAGCTGCATGGTCATGCGGTGCTGTTCCTCATAGCCGTGGGTGATGAGAAAAATGTAATAGTAGGCCACCGGCAGATTGGTGAGCAGGATGCCGCAGCAGACGGGCAGCATGTACCGGGACAGCCACGGCACCGCGTTGATGAGCACAAATCCCAGCAGCATGCTGAGGGGAAAGTACAGCGCGGGAAGCATCTGATAGGGCGGCAGATGCAGGGTGGACACAATGGGAAACCGGACAAACAGCCAGAACAGCAGAAGCAGCGTCGCCAGCAGCAGGGCGTTGGTGGCCACGTCCCACGCGGCATAGACCGGCCGGGGCATAGCGGTTTCCTGCTCGTACAGCGGCAGACAGACCATCTTGAAGATCTGCACAAAGGCGGTGCAGAAACTGATGTAGATGAGCTTGTAAAAGATGCCCCGCCGCAGCAAAAGATGGGAGGTCACCAGCAGCGTCACCACCAGCCCGCCGAAATTGTACCAGTAGGGCAGCAGCAGGCCCCGCTGTTTGCACAGGACCTGGGGCAGGGTATAGCACAGCAGATAAGCCCCAGTAGAGAGCAGGGTGAAGGCGGCGGGAGTGACCCAGGGCCGCCGCCCGCCGCAAAGGTGATGGATGATGTATGCCATGGCGGCATAGACCAGGATGCCGTCCAGCTCCACCAGACGGTAAAAATTATAAAAAAGCTGCCACATAGGCCCTCCGTTCACTGGGTGTTGTAGGACAGGAATTTCTGCTTGATCTCGTTTTCCCGTCCGCGGCTGATGGGCAGTTCGGCGCCGTTGGACAGGCGCAGAAAATTTTTCCCGATATAGCGGATGGCCTCACAGTTGACCAGATAGCTGCGGTGCGGTTTCAAAAAAGGATGGTGGGCCAGCCTGGCCTCGATGTCCGCCAGCTTGCAGCGCACAAGGGTTTCGTTGCTGCTGGTCACCACGCGGCAGTCCTTGCGCTGGGCCTCTATGTACAGGATGGTGTGGATGTCAAAGGAATAGATGTCCCCGGAGGGGGATTCCTCCACTGTCAGCACACTGTGGGCAGCGCGGTGCAGCTGCACCACGCAGTCCCGCACCAGGGCGGGCAGCTGGCTTTCGTACTGGGACTTGCGGATAAATCGGAAAGGCTGTACCTCAAAGGTCTGAAAGACCAGGGCGTCTTTCTGGGAGATGAACACCACCAGGGCGTCAGGGGAGAGGGCGCGGATGCGCCGGCAGACCTCGATGCCGTCCATGCCGGGCATCTCAATGTCCAGAAAGATCAGGTCATAGTGATAATGCAGCTCGTACATTTCCAGAAACTCCGGTCCGCTGCCGAAGGTCTCGAAACTGACGGCGGCACCCTCCCGGCGGAATGCCTCGGCCATGGTGTCGCGGAAATACTGGGAGAACCGAGCCTCGTCCTCCACGATGGCAGCACGATACATGCGGTGCCTTCTTTCTTTCATTTCTTTATCTAATCTTAACAAAAATCACAAACTGATTCAATCAATACTGGCACCTATGCCGATACATTTCGTACCGCATGGCTGCATTTCGTACCCAAAAGCCGTTTTTTGCCACTTTTTGTGCTAAGCTGAGGATCGAAAAAGGCCGCACCTGTGCGGAAATCATCCAGGAGAAGGAGAATTGCTATGGC
This sequence comes from uncultured Gemmiger sp., assembly GCA_944388125.1. Classification (GTDB taxonomy): domain Bacteria; phylum Bacillota; class Clostridia; order Oscillospirales; family Ruminococcaceae; genus Gemmiger. The sequence continues at coordinate 19,118 of CALXHO010000025.1, forward strand.
AAACAAGAAAAGCAGCAAACTGCCTGCAGTGCTGTTGGCCCTGTTACTTGCGGTAACGCTCGTGGTCAACGTGGTGCTGTCGGTGCCGCTGTACACGGTCATGAACATGTACTTCGGCAAGGGCGATGCGATCGTGGAAGAAAACGAGAACAGCGCCAATCTCAATTCCAACTATTATACCTCCGCCTACCAGTCCCCTGAGGAAATGGAGGCGGCAGCCCAGGACCTGGCCGCCGAGGTCGAGTCGGAGGGCGTTGTCCTGCTGAAAAACGACAATGCCGCCCTGCCCCTGACCGATGACGAGACCTCGGTCTCGCTGTTCGGCCGTACCAGCGTGGATCCCATCTACACCGGCGCAGGCAGCGCCGCCACCGAGAGCAGCCCTGTGGATTACAAGGCCGCCTTTGAGGAGGCCGGTTTCTCGGTGAACCCCACCCTCTATGATTTCTACGCCAACCATTCCATCTCCACCACCAAGGTGGATGTGACCATGCAGACCGGCATGGGCCCCATGCCCGCCAGCTACACCGGCCGCGGCTTCCTGTCCTCCATGGGCACCGCCATGTTCATCAACGACATCATTGCCGAAGTTCCCGTGTCCGACTATCCTGCCAATCTGGCAGACAGCTGCAAGACCTACGGCGACGCGGCCATCGTGATCCTGGGCCGTGTGGGCGGCGAGGGCTGCGACCTGCCCGTGGACATGAGCGAGTATGCTCCCCGGGAGGAGGACAAGGACAAGCATTATCTGGAACTCAGCAGCATTGAGGAAGAGATGCTCGCCTACGTCAAGGGCCTGAAGGATGCCGGCACCGTCAAGAAGATCGTGGTGGTGCTCAACACCGCCAACACCATGGAACTGGATTTCCTGGACGATGCGGCTTACGGCATTGACGCCGCCATCTGGGTGGGCTGCCTGGGTGACCAGGGCAGCCGCGGCGTGGTCTCCGTCCTGGACGGCGACGTCACCCCCAGCGGCCATACCGTGGACACCTACGTCTACGACCTGACCAAGGACCCCAGCTACGTCAACTTTGACGATACCTTCTACACCAACGTGGACGGCTCCATCGGCGGCTATGAATCCGGCCGTTTCAACGAGTACGAGGAAGGCATCTACGTCGGCTACCGTTACTATGAGACCGCTGCCGCCGAGGCCATGAACGGCAACTATCCCGGCTTCGACTACGATACCGCCGTGCAGTATCCCTTCGGCTACGGCCTGAGCTACACCACCTTCGATATGGCCTTTGAAGGTACCCCCACCTTTGAGAACGATACCTTCACCTTCAACGTCAAGGTCACCAACACCGGCGATACTTACAGCGGCAAGCAGGTTGTCCAGCTCTATGCCGAGGCACCCTACACCCCCGGCGGCATTGAGAAGTCAAAGGTCGTCCTGGTCGCCTACGACAAGACCGACCTGCTGGCCCCGGGCGAGAGCCAGACTCTGACCCTGACCGTGAACAAGGACGATCTGGCCAGCTACGACTACAAGAACAACGGCTGCTATGTGCTGGATGCAGGCAGCTACACCTTCTATCTGAGCGAGAACGCCCACAGCTGGGCAAACATCGCCGCCGATGACACCACCAAGTGCTACACCTGCACGCTGGATCAGGAGATTTACAGCGGCGACAACAAGCGCGACAGCGATGCCGTGGCCGCCACCAACCAGTTTGACGAAGTCTCCGCCATGTTCACCGACACCCCCGAGACGGGCAAGCCTTTGAACATGAGCCGCGCCGACTTCGCAGGCACCTTCCCCACTGCGCCCACCGCGGCGGATGCCGAGGCGGAGCCCGAGACCAAGGCCGAGCTGGAGACCGTCTTTGACGAGGAGACCGATCCCCTGCTGGGCAATGAGGAAGGCAGCCTGGCCTACGCGGCCGAGGCTCCCACCACCAAGGCGGACAACGGCCTGTCCCTCATCGACCTGCGCGGCGCCGACTATGACGACGAGCGCTGGGAGCTGCTGCTGGACGAGCTGGACATGTCCGAAGTCGCCCCCATGCTGGCCAACGCCGGCTACAACACTGCCGAGATGCTCAGCGTAGGCAAGCCCGCCACATTGGATTACGACGGCCCTCTGGGCTGGTCCACCTGGGTTTCCGCCAGCGGCGGCGAGGCCATCTGCACCGGCTTCCCGGCCGAAGAACTGCTGGCCGCTACCTGGAACACCGATCTGGCTTATCAGGTCGGCCTGATGATCGGTGAGCAGGGCCTGAACAACGGCTTCAACGGCTGGTATGCTCCCGCCATGAACACCCACCGCAGCGCATTCGCAGGCCGCAACTACGAGTACGCTTCCGAGGACGGCCTGCTGGCCGGCACCATCACCGCCAACGAGGTCTCCGGCGCCATGCAGATGGGCGTGTTCTGCTACCTCAAGCACTTCGCCCTCAACGACAAGGAGGACGGCCGCAACGGCATCGCCACCTGGGCAAACGAGCAGGCCATCCGTGAGATCTATCTCAAACCCTTCGAGGTCTGCGTCAAGACCGCAAAGGCCACCATCAGCTACAACGACGAGGACGGTGTGCAGCAGACCCGCGAGATCCGCGCCGCCACCGGCATCATGAGCGCCTACAACCGCATCGGCACCAAGTGGTCCGGCGCCAACTACGGCCTCATGACCCAGATCCTGCGCAACGAGTGGGGCTTTGACGGTGCAGTCGTCTCCGACTACTTCGGCGGTTCCGCCTACATGGATACCGACGAGGGCCTGCGCGCCGGCAACGACCTGATGCTCAACACCTTCGCCGACGGTTCTCTCACCGACAGCACCTCCGCCACCGCCCAGACCGCCATGCGCAAGGCGGCCCACAACGTCCTGTACATGGTCGTCAACAGCAACGCCATGCAGGGCATTGCCTCCGGCGTGACCATCCGCTACGATCTGGCCGGCTGGCAGAAAGTGATGTACGCCTGCGACGCTGTCGTGGCTGTCATCCTGATTGCCGGTGTGGCACTGATCCTGCGCAAGAAGAAAGCATAAGCCTCCTGTTTCAGGGGCGGCAGACTGAGGAAAGGGTCTGCCGCCTCTTTTTTGTGCGGTTCCCCTTGACTGACCCGGGCAGCGCTTGACGGAAGACGTCCCTCCAATCACAACGACCTCCGGAAAGCCCACCTGTGGAAATACCCGCAGATGGGCGTTCCAATTTTACAGGACTCTGGCATAACACACAAGAAAACACAGGGGATTTTGTCGATATTGCAAAAAACTACGGAAAAACTGCTGGGAGGATGTATCCAAGGCTGCGGTCTCAAGCCCGTAAACAAAAATATTGTACAAAAAAACGATAAAAAAATTGTGGGATGCACGAATGGAAAGCGGCATCCCATTGTTGTAAACTAAATGCAGTCAAGAGATAAGAATACGCATTCACAGCAAGGAGGGCACTGCCGATGATCACCATGGCCGAAATCGCAAGGCTGACCCATGTGTCGCAGCCAACGGTTTCCCGTGTGCTCAACGGCAACACCAAGGTTGCCCCCGAGATCCGGGAGCGGGTCCTGGCCTGTGCCCGGGAACACGATTATCAGCTCAACGCCCTGGCCAAGGGGCTGCAGGGCAGCAGGACCCATCTTCTGGGTGTGCTGGTCACCGATATTGCCAACGGCTTTTTTGCGGATCTGGCCAAACAGATCGAGATCGCAGCCCGGCAGCGGGGATACAGCATCATCCTGTTCAACAGTGATTACAATCCTCAAAACGAGCAGGAATATCTGGACGTGGTCCGCCGCTACCGGGTGGACGGCGTGCTGGCCGTGCCCATCCGGGAGACCAGCACCGAATGGCACGACTATGTGAAAAAGCTGGACGTACCGGTGGTGACCATCACCCGCCATGCTGCAGGGCTGGATTCCTTTTATGTGGACCACGCGGCGGCCGGTGCCCAGGTGGCGCAGCATCTGCTGGACCGGGGATACCGCCGTTTCCTGTTCATCGGCAAGGACTACGACGGCAAGTATGTGGGATTTCACCGTTATCTGGCGGAAAAAGGCTTTGCCGATGCCACCACCAACCGGGTGCTTCAGGACCACGACCAGCTCCGCCGGGAACTGGAAGCGTGGTACCGCGGCGGCACTGCCCGCGCGGCAGTCTTTGCAGGCAACGACATCTACGCCCTGCAGGTACTGGACATTGTGCGGAAACTGGGGCTTTCGGTCCCGGAACAGGTCGGGGTGATAGGCTTTGACGATACCTCCATGGGCCGCTATCTCAACCCCAGGCTGAGCACGGTCAGCCAGCCCACCGCCGACATGGCGCGGCAGGCTGTGGGATGGCTGCTGGACCTTATTGAACATCCCGGGGAACACACCCCCGAGGAACATGCTTTCCCGGCACAGCTGATCCTGCGGGAGAGCACCTGACCCCCGCTTTAAAACCAAAGTCATGGATTTTGGTTTCCTTTTTACGGTTTCGCGAATACGTATTCACGAAACCGCACGCACCTCCCCGGCAGGTCTGCCGGATCTTTTCTGTACTCCTGCCCCATCCGGGGCCTGAGATAAAGACCAAAGAGGAAAGGATGTAGTGTAATGGATTACAAGAAAGTAGCCCAGGAAATCTACGACAAGGTCGGTCGCAAGGAAAACCTGGTCTCAGCGGCGCACTGCGCCACCCGTCTGCGTCTGGTACTGGTGGACAACGCCAAGTGCGACGCCAAAGCCGTGGAGGACATCGAGGGGGTCAAGGGTGTTTTCAGCGCTTCGGGCCAGCTGCAGATCATTCTGGGTACCGGCGTTGTCAACAAGGTGTACGATGAGTTCATCGCCATCTCGGGGCTGAGCGCCGCCACCAAGGACGAGGTCAAGGCGGCAGCGGCCGCCCGCCAGAATCCCTTCAAGCGTGCCATCAAGACGCTGGGCGACATCTTTGTGCCCATCATTCCCGCCATCGTGGCCAGCGGCTTCCTCATGGGCATCATGGAAGCGCTGAACTTCATGGTGAACAACAACTTCCTGAATATTGATACCTCCGGTTCCATCTATGTGTTCGCCACTCTGTTCTCCAACACGGCGTACACCTTCCTGCCCATCCTCATCGCCTACAGTGCGGCCAAGGCGTTTGGCGGCAACCCCTATCTGGGCGCCGTCATCGGTATGATCATGATCCACCCCAACCTGCAGAACGCCTGGACAGTAGCCACTGAGGGCGTCCATCAGACCCAGAGCGTCTGGTTCGGCCTTTATTCGGTGGATATGGTGGGCTATCAGGGCCATGTCATTCCGGTCATCATTGCCGTCTGGGTCATGTGCTTTTTGGAAAAACGCCTGCACAAGATCGTTCCTGCCATGTTTGACCTCTTTGTCACCCCGCTGGTCAGCGTCTTTGTCACCGGCTATCTGACCCTCTCCATCATCGGACCCATCTTCGTCGCCATCGAAAACGGCATCATCGGCGGCATCCAGACCCTGCTCACCCTGCCCCTCGGCATCGGCAGCCTGATCATGGGCGGTCTGTACTCCACCACCGTCGTCGCCGGCATTCATCATATGTACACCGTCATTGACATGGGCCAGCTGTCCATGTACGGCGTGACCTACTGGCTGCCCCTGGCTTCCGCCGCCAACATGGCACAGGGCGCTGCCACCCTGGCCGTTGCCCTCAAGAGCAAAAACGGCAAGACCAAGGCCGTGGCCCTGCCCTCCGCCTTCTCCTGCTTCATGGGCATCACCGAGCCCGCCATCTTCGGCGTCAACCTGCGCTTCTTCAAGCCCTTTGTCTGCGGTGCCATCGGCGGTGCGGCGGGCGCCATGTATGCTTCCCTGGTCCACCTGGGCGCCAGCGGCACCGGCGTTACCGGCCTGTTCGGCCTGCTGCTCTGCCTGCAGCATCCTCTGGAATACATCATCATGGCGGCCATCTCCATCGGCGTTGCCTTTGCGCTGACCTGGCTGTTCGGTTACAAGGACCCCAAACCCCAGGAGGAGTCCAAGCCTGCGGTCGCTGACAAGACCGAAGCCCCGGCAGAAAATCCCCAGACTCCGGCCGTGACCTGTGAACCCGGCACCGTCTATGCACCGGTGTCCGGCACGGTGGTCCCCTCCGAGGAGATCCCCGACGAGACCTTTGCCGCCGGTGTGCTGGGCCGCGGCGTGGGCATCCAGCCCGCCGACGGTACCATTGTGGCACCTTTTGACGGGGAGATTTCCTCGGTCACCGAGACCCATCACGCGGTGGGCATCACCTCGCCCGACGGCATGGAACTGCTGATCCACGTGGGTGTGGATACGGTGGACATGAAGGGCGACGGCTTCCAGTGCTTTGTCCAGGCAGGCCAGAAGGTCAAGGCAGGGGAGAAGCTCATCTCCTTTGACCGGGACAAGATCGCCGCTGCCGGACATCCCGACATGGTGGCGGTGCTGCTGACCAACTCCGACGACTACAAGGATCTCAAGATCCAGACCGGCAGCTGCAAGGCGCTGGACAAGATCCTGCAGGTCTGACCCGCTGTGCCTGTGCCGTACCCGGTGAAATCCCTGCGCCGGGTGCGGTCCTGTATGATACCGAACAAAGGAGGCAAACACTTTGAAAATACAGTATCTGGGCACCGCCGCGGCGGAAGGCTGGCCCGCCCTGTTCTGTTCCTGCCCCATCTGCACCAAAGCCCGGGCGGAGGGCGGCAAAAATCTCCGCACCCGCACCCAGGCCATTGTGGACGGGGAACTGCTGCTGGATTTTCCGCCCGATACCTACTGCCACGCCCTGCGCTACAACCTGGAACTGGCCAACATCCGCACGCTGCTGGTGACCCACAGCCATATGGATCACTGGTTCCCCACCGACCTGATCCACCGGCACGAGCACTTCGGCCATGGGGTGAAGGGGGTGCTGGAGGTCTACGGCAACCAGGCGGTCAAGGATGCCTTTGACGCCCATATTCTGGTGGACCGCTTCAAACCCCATCCCATCGGGGACGTGGTACATTTTCACGTGACCCACGGCGGCGACCGGATTCAGGTCAACGGCTGGGACATCACCGCCGTGCCTGCCGATCACGACAAGCGGGAAGAATGCCTGGTCTACATCTGCCGGAAAGACGGCAAGACCTTCTTCTACGGCCATGACACCGGCATCAACCTGAGCGAGGAGGCCTGGGCGCTGATCACCGCCCAGCGCTATGACCTCATCAGCCTGGATGCCACCATGGGCAAAAAGACCATCGGCGGCTACCATATGGGACTGCCCGACGTGGAGCAGATGCTGGACAAGCTCACCCGCCTGGGGTGCGTGGATGACCACACCGTCAAGGTCATCAATCATTTCAGCCACAACGGAGAGATGACCCACGAGGAACTGACCCGGTGGGGCGCCCAGAGAGGCATTCTTGCCGCCTACGACGGAATGGAAGTGGAGTTCTGAGAAGGGCGGCAGGACTGTCCGCCAGGATGAATCAGGAAGAAAACTGTTCGGGAGAATGTAAGATGCAAGCCAAAAAGAATCAGAAAGCAAAAACGGCCGCAGCCAAGGCAAAGCCAAAGGCCGGACCAGAGGCCAAGAAAGCCGGAGAAAAGAAGGCGGCTGCATGCCCCACCGCTCCGGCAGAGGATGGAGATGCCGTCTTTGAGCGCCGCCTGGCCCGCCATTATGACGAGCTGAAATGGCTGTACTGTGAGCTGTACCACGATGACACACAGGCCTTTGACTACTGCGTGGATATGCTGCGCCGTGCCTGGGCCGACCGCAAGCCAGCGCTGCGGGCCCAGGATGCACAGCATGAGGCCAACCCCGACTGGTACCGCCGCCGGGATCTGCTGGGTATGATGATGTATACCCAGGCCTTTGCGGGTACCCTCAAGGGCGTGGAGGAAAAGCTGCCCTATATTCAGGAATGCGGTGTCAACTACCTGCACCTGATGCCGCTGCTCCAGAGCCCCAAGGGCCGCAGCGACGGCGGCTACGCGGTGGCGGATTTCCGTACGGTGGAGCCGGAGCTGGGGACGATGGAGGACCTGGAGCATCTGGCCGATGCCTGCCGGGACAAGGGCATGAGCCTCTGCCTGGATTTCGTCATGAACCATACCAGCGAGGACCATGAATGGGCCAGAAAAGCCCGGGCAGGGGAGCCCGGGTACCGGGACCGCTATTTCTTCTACGACAACTGGGACATCCCCAACGAGTTTGAAAAGACGGTGCCTCAGGTCTTTCCCACCACGGCGCCGGGCAGTTTCACCTGGCTGGACGACTGCAAGCAGGTGGTCATGACCAATTTCTATCCCTACCAGTGGGATCTGAACTACGCCAACCCCGTAGTGTTCAACGACATGACCGAAAACCTGCTCTACCTCACCAACCGCGGCATTGACGTCATCCGCCTGGATGCAGTGCCCTATATCTGGAAGCAGCTGGGCACCTCCTGCCGCAACCTGCCCCAGGTCCACACCCTGGTGCGGATGATGCGGATGGTCTG
>CALXHO010000026.1 GCA_944388125.1 uncultured Gemmiger sp.
GAAGGCGGCTCAGTTTCAACAAAGTCTGGATAGTGGTCTGCTGCTTCTTTTCGCTGAGATAGGAAAAGAGCATTTGCCTGTCTGCACACGCCGCGGTGGATGTGCCGGACGAAAGCAAAACCGGAACGATCCGTGTAACCATGCTGTACAACAATCAGCCGGTTTCCGGGGGGACCCTGTCGGTCTATCGGGTGGGAGACATCCATGAGGACGACGGAAACTATACCTTTGTCCTTGCCGAAAAATTTGCCGGCAGCAACGTCACCTGGACCGAGGAAACCCTGGGTGAACCGGAAGTGGCCAAGGCACTGTCGGAGTATGCCGCCAAAAACAGCATCGCGGCCGACAAGACCGGCACCATCGGCAGCGACGGAAAGGCGGCGCTTGACGGTCTGGCCCTGGGGCTGTATCTGGTGAAACAGGAGCAGCCCGCTGCCGGGTATCAGTGCGCGGAGCCTTTCCTGGTGACAGTGCCCTACCTGGAAAAGGAAACCTACCTCTACGATGTGGACGCGACCCCCAAAGTGGAGCCGCTGAAGGTGGCCCCGACGGATCCGCCGTCCTCCGATACACAGACCACGGTGGTGGAGGCGCAGCCCAGCACCGTGCCCCAGACGGGTACGCTGCCGCAGACGGGCCAGCTGAACTGGCCCATCCCGGTGCTGGTGGTGCTGGGGTTGATCTTCTTCTCCTTCGGGTGGTTCCTCCGCTTCGGGAGAAAGGACCGGAATGAGAAGTAAACTCGGCACAGGAAGCATGATCGTGGGGGCCGTTCTGGTTGTTGCCGCGCTGGCCCTCTTTCTCGCCAACCAATGGGAGGCGGCACAGGCGGCGGCATCGGTGGATGCGGTGCTGCCGCAGATTGTGTCAGAGATCGAACAGGAGGAGCCGGATGACGGGCAGGACCCCGCCGCCTCCAACGAGATGACGGCGGTGGAGATCGACGGGCATTCCTACATCGGGTATCTGTCCATCCCCGGCCTGGGCCTGGAACTGCCGGTGATCGCCGACTGGAATTACGACAGTCTGAAAGTTGCGCCCTGCCGCTATTCCGGCGCGCCCAAAACCAATGACCTGGTGATCGCCGGCCACAACTATATCCGCCATTTCGGACCCATCGACCGGCTGCAGCCCGGGGATACGGTGGACTTTACCGACATGGACGGCGAGACCTATCACTATGAAGTGAAGGTGGTGGACATTCTGTCGGCCACAGCGGTGGAGGAGATGACCTCCGGCGCGTACGATCTGACCCTGTTTACCTGCAACTACGACGGTCAGGCACGCATTACGGTGCGGTGCGACAGGAGCTGAGTCCTCCGGCTGTCTTCCTGCAAGAAAAACTGCAAAAAACGAAACCAGGAGCAATGCTGTGTGTGCAGCGTTGCCCCTGTTTTTTGTATTCCGAAAAAACCATACGCCCGGCGGGTGGCGCCTATGGCTGCGATGCCGGAAAACGGAGAAGGCACCGTTTGGGCAGGAAACTTCCCGCCCGGTACGGCATCGGGCGGGAAGGCGGCATATCCCGCCGGTCAGAAAAGAAAGGAGACGGGACGCAGGGCATCGGCGTTGGAGCTGAGGTAATCCTCCCGGGAGATCAGGGAGTAGCGATACCCGTAGTGGGCGGCAGTCTCCGGCACGTCGCTGTCGGTGATGAGCAGCACATCGGCGGCGGTCTGCCCCAGCATGGTGGCCATGCGGCGGTCGGCGCCCACCTCCTGACGGATGGTCAGCTCCCGCAGCTCCCCCGTCTGCACGTTGACGGCATAGCAGCAGTCATTGGCCACAGGGTAGGAAACGTCCGATCTTGTCTCATAATACCGCTGGGACAGCAGAAACCAGTCCCCCAGCTTGCCGTCCAGGTAAGCCGATTGGGCGCCCACGTCGGGAAGAGTGGCCAGCTCCGCCGACGTTGCGTCGGGCAGGGAGATCCGGGTCACCTTGCGGGTGTCGCAGTCCAGATAATACAGGCCGTCACCGCACAACAGGTCATAGACCCGGCCGCTGTACGAGAAGGTCCCCGCCGGCTGGGCGCTGCCCACCGGGATCATGGTGCAGGTGTACTGGGTGGAGCGCTGGATCTCCTCCACGACATCCGACCATTCCTGACCGGGAAAGTCCGCCTCCGACTTGGCGGTGAACTGCTCCCGCAAGACGCAGTAGCCATTGTCCGTCACCCCCAGGAAGGTGGGCTCCGTCCCGCCGATCTCCACGGGCTGCTCATAAAAATCCGTCCGCGCCCCCGTCTCCAGATCAATGAGGACCAGTTTGAGGGTGGCGTTGGTGTCCTCCAGATCGTCGGGGTTGACCTCGTCAAGGGCGCAGACCAGCTGGCTGCCGTTGGCGGCAAACACCGTTTTCAGCCGCTCATTGGCGGCAAAGCTCACCAGTGTGCGGCGGTCGCTGCCGTCCAGATTGGCCGTGTCGATGTGAGGGATCGCCCGCTGGGGCGCCTCGACCCCGTAGGTGATGTGGACCAGCAGCAGATGCTCCCCGCTCACCAGCGGAAAATAGCTGCCCTCTTCCGGATCGATCCAGGAGGTGCAGCCTTCCCGGTCATGACTGCAGTTGGGCGCGGCGCACAGGTAGACTTCCTGCCGGGTGGCGTAGTCGATATAGTAAATGTTCGCCTGGTTGGATTCGTCATAACAGATCTCATAATATCCCTGTTCGCTGCCGCAGCCGAGAACGGAATACTGGTCCCGGGTCAGGTTGACAAACCCTGTGGCGGTGGGGGCAGCTGGATCTGCGGAAGAGGCCGCTTCCCGGGATGCGGCGCCGCCGGACGGGATCCCGGCGGCATCGGCACCGGAATCCCCGGGGGCGGTGCAGGCGCTGAACAGAACGGCAAGACACAAACAGGGCAGTGCGATTGCCGACGATGGTCTGGGACAGAATTTCATCAAGATACACCTCCTGAAAGATGGAAAAGAATGGCGGGACCGGCTGCAAACAGCATAACAGGAGGTTGTATCCAAAAAGCATCGCGGGAGGAAGGCGGCAAGAGGGAGGCTTGCCCGGACGGCGGCACCCGGGCAAAGCGCATTCAGAGGTCCGGGTCACCCCGGATGAGATCCACGTCATAGTACAGCGCCAGGGCGCGGTTGCGCTCGTTGGCGGGGTCCTGCATCAGGTCGGAGAGACCGTCGCCCCACAGGGGATGGAAGCGTGTGGCGGCGGGCTCTGCAATGGGAACGGTGAGGACGCGGTTGCCCTGCGCCCGCTGTTCCAGGATATACCGGCCCCGGGTCACGGTCAGGGTATGCAGCTGTGCCAGGTCGGTCAGGGCAGAGGGCAGCACGGCTGCCGCAGCCAGCCCAAGCAGACAGCACAGCAGGGGCAGAAGGGCACGGACGTCCAGGCGGTTGAGGCAGGCAAGCAGGGTGCAGATCAGGAAAACTTCCGTGCCGAACATACTGCGCAGGGGATAAGCGGGGGAGAGGACCATGGAAAAATGGCAGAGGGCCGCACCGGCCAGCAGCAGGAGGGGGAGGGCGGCGCTGCGCCGGTGCAGCACCAGCAGAATCAGGGTCAGCAGGAGGGCGCACAGGATCAGGCCGCCGCACTCATCCCAGAGCGCCCGGGTGTACCGGGCCAGGCGGGACAGAAGTTCTGCCGGGATCAGCCCGCTCTGCCCGTAACCGGAGCTGCGGCGGTAGTTGCCGGGCGCCAGCATCAGCAGGGCAAAACCCAGCAGCTGCCCGGCTGTGCCCGCCGCCGTCCCGCGGGGGAGGCACTGCGCCTGCCGCCACTGAGAAATCAGGCAGAGGGCACACAGGCAGCAGAGGGCGGCGGACTGATTTTCCATGCTCCAGCCGGACACAAGGCCGAGGGCAAACAGAAGCCCCGGACCCCGGCCGGGCACCGGCTGCAGGCAGAGGCACAGAAAAGCCAGGGAGGCCGCCATGGTCCAGAGATAGTTGACGGCGCCGGTGTGCCAGAGAAGGTCCTGCCCGAACGCCGGGGTACACTGCCAGAGCAGCAGGGCAGCCCCCAGCAGGGTCAGTGCCCGGCGGGAGGCGGTCCGGGGCCCGGCCAGCTGTGCAATCTGCCAGAGAAGAAGCAGAAAAACCAGCGTGTTGCACAAATCAAAGACCGGCTCCGGCAGCAGGGTGAACCACTGGACGGTGGCCAGCACCGGGATGCGGCCGCTGTGTGCCAGATAGACGCATTTCTGGGAAAACAGAATGTCGGCGATGCCCTGCAGACGGCGGACCGGCGCCAGGGAGCCGTCCGGGGCGTAGCCCAGACGGCAGGCATAGAAGTAGTCGTCCGCCGTCATGGGGGTGAGCAGGTTGAGAAACAGAAAAAAGCCGCCTGCCCCGGCAACGGCAAGAAAAAGCGGAAGATCCGTTTTGGATGGCTGAAGTTTTTTCACGGTGCATCTCCTTTGCCGAACACGAGGAAGGTTTCCCGGCGGGTGGGAAGTGTTCTCTTTTTTCCATTGTTTTCCCGCTTTTTTTCAGACTTGTATCAACCCGGACGGGGGGAGCGGGACAGGACCATGGTATGCCCGCCAATCATAGGTGAGAATTCCGGGCGCGGCATTACAGCACCCCCGGCGGCCCGCGCCAGACCAGCGGGCGGGCTTCCGGAGCCATGCAAAAGGCGGGAAAGGCGGTCTGGCGGGGAGGAGAGCAAAAAGGCGGCGCGGGAGGGGGCCCTTTCCAATTTACTGCGGGGAGACAAAAAAGACGGGGGAAAATTGCAATTGGGTGTTGACATACTGTTTTGGTAGGAATATAATAAATCCAACCTAAATGGTATGAATTGAACGGCAGGCATTCCCTCCGCCCAAAGGCGTGCGGAGGGTGGGCGTCCCGGAACACGGGGACGGCGGACCTGCCTCCTGCCTGGGGTATGATAAAAAACAACAACACGGCAACGGCCGGATCGCGGCGCAGGGCGGCAACTGCCCCGCCGCAGGAGGAGGACGATCCCCATGAGCAAGATCTATACATCCGCAGACCAGCTGATCGGCAGGACCCCGCTTCTGGAGCTGACCCATCTGGAACAGGACTGGCAGCTCAAGGCCCGCCTGCTGGCCAAGCTGGAATACTTCAACCCCGCCGGTTCGGTGAAGGACCGCATCGCCAAGTCCATGCTGGACGAGGCCGAGCGCACCGGCCGCCTCAAGCCGGGGGCGGTCATCATCGAGCCCACCTCGGGCAACACCGGCATCGGGCTGGCCTCGGTGGGCACGGCCCGGGGCTACCGGGTGATTCTGGTCATGCCCGACACCATGTCGGTGGAGCGCCGCCGCCTCATGCAGGCCTACGGCGCCGAGCTGGTGCTGACCGAGGGCGCCCTGGGCATGAAAGGCGCCATCGCCAAGGCGGAGGAACTGGCCGCCGCCACGCCGGACAGCTTTCTGCCGGGGCAGTTCGCCAACCCCGCCAACCCCAAGGCCCACCGGGAACACACCGGCCCCGAGATCTACGAGGATACCGACGGCCAGGTGGACATCTTTGTGGCGGGCGTGGGCACCGGCGGCACCATCACCGGCGTGGGCGGCTACCTGAAATCCCGCAACCCGGACGTCCGGGTGGTGGCGGCGGAACCCGCCTCCTCCCCGGTGCTGTCCGGCGGCAAGCCGGGCTCCCACAAGATCCAGGGCATCGGCGCGGGCTTTGTCCCCGCCGTGCTGGACACCGGGGTGTACGATGAGGTCATCCCCGTGTCCGACGCCGACGCCCTGGAGACCGGCCGTCTCATCGGACGGCGGGAGGGCGTCCTGGTGGGCATTTCCTCCGGCGCCGCGGTGTGGGCTGCCGCCCAGCTGGCCAAGCGCCCCGAGAACGAGGGCAAGACCATTGTGGTGCTGCTGCCCGACACCGGCGACCGCTACCTCTCCACGGCACTCTTTGCCGAGTAATCTGACACAAGCGTCCGCTCCGGCGGGCAAAGGAGCATACCATGCACATCTATCTGGACAACGCGGCGACCACCCGGCTGAGTGACGCCGCTCTGACCGCCATGCTGCCCTATTTCCGGGAGGCGTACGGCAATCCTTCCAGCCTGTACTCCTTCGGCCAGCGGGCCAACGAGGCCCTGAACGCCGCCCGGGCATCCATTGCCGGGCACCTGAACTGCGACCCTACCGAGATCACCTTCACCTCGGGGGGCAGCGAGGCCGACAACCAGGCCATCCGCTCGGCGGCTGCCTTGGGCGCCCGCAAGAACAAGCGGCACATCGTCTCCACCACCATCGAGCACCACGCCGTGCTCCACACCCTCAAGCGGCTGGAAAAGGAAGGGTATGAGGTCACCCTCGTCCCGGTGCCAGAGAACGGCATCGTCCGGGCGGAGGACGTGGCCGCGGCCATCCGCCCCGACACCTGCCTGGTCACCGTCATGTACGCCAACAACGAGATCGGCACCATTCAGCCGGTGGCCGGGATCGGGGCAATCTGCCGGGAAAAGGGCGTCCTCTTCCACACCGACGCGGTGCAGGCGGCGGGACATCTGCCCATCGACGTGCGGGCGGAAAACATCGACATGCTCTCCCTGTCGGCCCACAAATTCCACGGGCCCAAGGGGGTGGGCGCCCTCTACGCCCGCAAGGGCATCCTGCTCACCAGCCTGATCGAGGGCGGCGCCCAGGAGCGGGGCCGCCGTGCGGGCACCGAGAACGTGCCCGGCGTGGTGGGCATGGCGGCGGCCCTGGACGAGGCCTGCGCCCACATGGAGGAAAACCAGGCCCGCATCACCGCATTGCGGGACCGGCTCATCGACGGCCTCTCCCGCATCCCCCACGGGGTGCTCAACGGTGACCGGGAAAACCGCCTGCCCGGCAATGTGAGCTTCTGCTTTGAGGGCATCGAGGGCGAGTCCATGCTGCTGTTGCTGGACGACAAGGGGGTCAGCGCCTCCTCCGGGTCCGCCTGCACCTCCGGTTCCCTGGACCCCAGCCACGTGCTGCTGGCCATCGGCCGCCCCCATGAGATCGCCCACGGTTCGCTGCGGCTCACCCTCTCGGAGGAGACCACCCCCGAGGAAATCGACGCCGCCGTCGCCGCTGTGGCCCAGGTCGTGGACTACCTGCGGGGCATGTCCCCCGTCTGGCGCGACCTGGTCAGCGGCGTCACACCCTTTGTCATTCAGTGAGGTAACGAGTATGGCTCTTTACAGCGATAAGGTCATGGACCATTTCCGCCATCCCCGCAATGTGGGCGTCATCGAGAACGCCGACGGCGTGGGCGAGGTGGGCAACGCCAAGTGCGGCGACATCATGAAGATCTATCTCAAGATCGACAACGACATCATCACCGACGTGAAGTTTGAGACTTTCGGCTGCGGCAGTGCCATTGCCTCCAGCTCCATGGCCACCGAGCTCATCAAGGGCAAGCCCCTCTCCCAGGCCCGGGAGCTGACCAACCAGGCAGTTACCGAGGCCCTGGACGGTCTGCCTGCCCACAAGATCCACTGCTCGGTGCTGGCCGAGGAGGCCATCCAGAAGGCGCTGGAGGATTACTACCATCGTCAGGGCATCCCCTGTGAGGAAACCCCGGTGACCTGCCACACCTGCTGCTCCGGGGAGGAGTAATCCGGACGGCCCGACTTTTCTTCCATCATAAAACAGATGGCGCACACTGCCCCAATGGGCGGTGTGCGCCGTCTGCTGTATGGAGGAATGAGACCGCCGGAAAAACCGCGCCCCCGGTCAGAGCAGGATGGTGCGGTCCCGGCAGGGCCAGGCCTCGGAATGGTAGGGGAGAGAGCGGCCGAACCGGTTGTGCCGCCGCAGGAACAGGTATTCCCGGCTGGTGCCGTGCACCGGGATGCGGGCAAACCGGGCAAGGCCTTCCCGGAGAAGGGCGGCAGCGGGGGAGCCCTCCTCCGCCGCACCGGTGAGCAGCACCCCGCCCTGCCCGGCCACCTGCCGGGCCAGGGCCTCGGTCTCCGGCGCTTCCAGCCGGGGATCGCTGACAAAGGCAAAGCCCTCCCGGGGCGGGGCGTCGGGCAGGGGCTGCACTGTCACCGACCGGAGAAAGCTGCGGGCTGCCGGCTGCACCCAGCAGGGGTCGGCGGCCAGGGCATCCAGCTGGCGGCGGAAGGCCTCGTCGCCGTAGAGGGGAGCGGCCGGCCAGCGCCGGGCCAGCAGATAGAGGATCTCGGGCCCGCGGCCGTACCTGGGCACCGGAAAGAGCACCGGCTGCCCCGCCTCGGCAAAGGGGCGGACGGCCTCCACAAACTCCCGGCGCATGGCAATGGGGGTGCGGGCCTCGGGTCCGTAGGCGCTGTCGATGACCGCCAGGTCGGCCACCGTGTCCCGCACCGGGTCCACGTTGTAGATGAGGCTTTCCTCCATATAGTCGCCGCTGAAAAACAGCAGCCCGTCGGTGAGGGCAAAGGAATACCACACGCTGCCTGCACAGTGACCGGCCCGCCCCCAGTAGAGGGCGATGCCGTTGCCGGAGGGAAAGTCCTCCAGGGTCAGCGCCGGGGCGGGCAGCTCCCCCAGCTGCAGCAGCGTGGCGCCCGAGGCCACGATCTGCCCCGAAAAGCCGTGCTCTGCCAGCCAGCCCAGGGCGCCGGCGTGGTCGGCGTGGGAGTGGGTGAGAAAGACATAGCGCAGGGGACGGATCTGGTCATCGGTCAGGCGGGGCCAGGGCATGGCCGCCCCCGCCATGACGCCGCAGTCCACCAGAAAGGAGAGCTCCCGGCTCTCCACCAGAAAGCAGTTGCGGCCATGTTCCCCCACGCCGCCGGCAATGGTGACGCGCATCATGCCGCCTTCTTTCGCCCGGGGGCCGGTTCTGTGTGTCGATGTTCCATAAACGCCTCCGCATCCTTGGCGGACGGCAGAAAAACCATGCCCCTCTGCCGCCGCCATTCGTGTACCTGCTTTCTATCATACTGCGGCGGGGCGGCCGGGCGCCATCCTGCAACGGTCATATTTTGGTAAAGTTCCTGTAATTTTGCCTCCGGCCGCCCGGCAGGAGGTACGTGCAAAAAAGGCAGCGTTTTTTGGCGGTTTTCCCGATTGACAGGGAAAAATATCCGATATACACTGGTGTGTATAAGGACTGCCCGCCCGGGCAGACATTGCTGCCGCTGCCGGAAAACGCCCGGCCTGTAAGGAGGAATCTGCTGTGAATCTGCTGCTCAAAAACGCACAGGTATACCGTGACCACCGGTTTGAACCGGCGGACCTGCTCATCCGCGACGGAAAAGTGGAGGCGGTCTGCCCCGACCTGAGCGCGGAGGCCCCGGTGCTGGACGCCGGGGGCAAAAAGTGTCTGCCGGGATTTCTGGACATTCACACCCACGGCGGCTGCAACGTGGATGTCAACGCGGCCACCCCGGAGGATATCCGCACCCTGGCGAGATTCTTTGCCAGCCACGGCACCACCGGCTTCCTGACCAGCGTCCTCACCGACACCGAGGAGCAGACCTCCCTGGCCATCTCCCGCATCACCCAGGCCATGCACCAGCCCACCGGCGGCGCCCGGGTGCTGGGCATCCATCTGGAGGGGCCCTTCCTCTCCCCCGACTACAAGGGCGCCATGCCCGAATCCCTGCTGCGCAAGGGGGACGCCGCCTGGGTGCGCCGCTGCCAGCAGGAGGCGGGCGGGGCCATCCGCTACATGACCGTCGCCCCCGAGGTGGAGGGGGTGCAGGACATCATCCGGGAATTTTCCGGGGAATTTGCCATCGCCATCGGGCATTCGGGGGCGGACTATGCCACCGCCAAGGAGGCCATCGCCAACGGGGCGAAGGCCTGCACCCATACCTTCAACGGCATGCGGCTGTTCCATCAGCACCAGCCCGCCATCATGGGCGCCGTGCTGGCCAGCCCCGATGTCTACTGCGAAGCCATCTGCGATGGCCGTCACCTCCACCCCGGCACGGTGGAGATGCTCTTGCAGTGCAAGGGCCTGGACCGGGTGGTGGCCATCACCGACAGCATCCAGGCCGCCGGCCTGCCCGACGGCAACTACAAGCTGGGGGTCAACGACGTGGTGGTGGTCAACGGCGACGCCCAGCTGGCCAACGGCGGCGGCCGGGCGGGCAGCACCCTGACCATGGACGTGGCCCTGCGCAACCTGACGAAATTCACCTCCTGTTCTCTGGAACAGCTCATTCCTCTGCTCACCGAAAACCCCGCCAACCTCATCGGCCTGCCGTGCAAGGGACGGCTGGAACCCGGCTGCGACGGCGACTTTGTGCTGCTGGACGACGAGCTGAAAGTCGCCGCCACCGTGGTGGGCGGCGAGATCGTCTACCGCGCCTGAGCACCGCACAGCCCGACACAAGGACAAAGCCGGGCGGCTCCTCCCCCGTGAGGGAAAGGAGCCGCCCGGCTTTTTGTGTATCTTGAGATGGAAATAGGAGGAATCAGTCTGCGGACAGGGGACGGTTCTTGAAGGTCACATACTTGCGCACCGGCTCGCCCAGCAGGGGACGGCACCAGTCGATGAAAGCCCGGGTGACGTCGTGGCCGTTTTCGGCAATGAACTCTTTGGGCATGGTGCGCTCGTGGAGCATGACCTCCTCAATGGGGATCAGGATGGTCTCGGTGCGGTATTCCGCACCCGGCAGGCGGCGGAAGCCTACCATGACGCCGTTTTTGCCCTCCACGGCGGCGCGGACGGCGGTGCTGCCCGCCTCCACGGCCTCCTCCCGGTCGATGCGGGACTGGTAGGCCGCGCTGGCCCGCCCGGCAATGCCGGGTTTCTCGCTGCGGGCCTTGATGCCCAGTTTGCGGATGACCAGATTGGCCAGATGGGCGGACACGTCGCCGTAATACACCGCCCGGCCCACCTGGAAGATGGGCTCCACGATGGGCTCGCCGTCGGCCTTGCGCAGGCCTTCGCTGGCGACCACCACCACGCCGCCCTTCTCCCGGTGGAGGCGGGCGACCTCCGCCAGGAAGGCGTCCTCGTCAAAGGGGACCTCGGGCAGGTAGATCAGGTCGGGGCCGTCCCCGTCTCCGCTGCGTGCCAGGGCCGAGGCGGCGGCGATCCAGCCTGCGTTGCGGCCCATGGCCTCGATGACGCAGACGTGGATGGGCAGGCCGCGCACGTCCTGGCTGATCTCGGCGGTGGTCTCGGCAATATACCGCGCCGCACTGGCGAAGCCGGGGGCGTGGTCGGTGACCGAAATGTCGTTGTCGATGGTCTTGGGGATGCCCACCACCTTCACGTCCACCCCCGCCCGGCAGCAGGCCTGATACACCTTGCCGCAGGTGTCCATGCTGCCGTTGCCGCCGGTGAAAAAGACGTACCGGATGTTGTGCCGGGCAATGACCCGGGCCATCTGGTCGTAGTCCTCGGTCTCCAGCGGGTCGCGGCTGGTGCCGATGGCGCTGCCGGGAGTGTGGAGCAGCAGTTCCAGCTCTTCCTCCGAGGCGGTGAACAGGTCGAGGAAATGCTCCTTGAGCACCGCCCCGGAACCGCCGATGGCGGCATAGAAATGGTCGATCTCGGGATGCTTGCGGGCCTCGGTCACCGCACCGTAGAGCGAGGCGTTGATGACGGCGGTGGGAGCGCCGCCGTGGACAATGAGAGCATTGGCCATGGGAAAGTTCCTCCTTTACAGTTCGATGACGGGAATGTGCAGCAGGCGGCCCAGCTGGACCACCGCGTCCCCGATGTCCGCCCAGACCAGGCTGTAATGGTGGGCGATGCCCTTGTCGAAGATGTCCCGGGTGACCTCCTCCACCGGGCGGGCGACCCGGACGTTGACCATGGTGCCCCGGGTGTTGCGCTTGGTGGGCACGGCCTCGCCCCGCAACACCACCAGGTGATACTGGCCGTCAATGACGCTGGCACGGACCACCGTGACCTTGCCCGGCTTGAGCACGCCCCAGAAGGCGCTGCCGTTGCCGATGAGGGGATGGTTGCGCAGTTCCAGGCCGTCGGACATGTCGTAGAGGCTGAGGGGGGCGTTGCCGCAGTGCCAGAAGGTCAGGGTGTTGGCCTGCCTGTCCATGTTGATCATGTCGGCCACAAAGGTGGGCTGGCCGGTCATCTCCCGGGCGATGATGGTGCCGATGCCGGCGTCCACGTCGCCCTCGCAGATGACGCTGATGCCGTCGTCGGCCAGGCGGCTGAGCACGCCACAGGGCTGGCACTTGACGGCGCCCATCTCCGGCCAGCACTTGATGGTGCAGTAATCATAGCCGAACTCGGGGATCAGCTCTTTCAGCGCCAGGTAGGTGCGGCTGTGGTTTTCCAGGTTTTCCTCCGACAGGTTGCGGTCCTCGTCGGGCAGGCGGGGAAGCTTGTCCAGGCCGAACTGCGCCCGGACCTTGTCCATGTCGGCATGGACCGCCCCGGCGTCCAGCCGGGCCATGCGGTCAAAGACCAGCTTGAGCTCGGTGCCCTCCATGCGGATGCCGAACAGCCGGCGGATGGCCAGCTCATCAAAGGCACAGTTGTAGAAGGCGGTGGGACGGTAGCCCAACAGGCCCAGGCTGGTGTTGGCCAGCTTCTTTTTGGCGGAGAGGGCGGTGATCATCGTCTTGATTTGGCCGGTGACTTCCGGCTCGTCCAGGTCGCCGTAGACGGGGTAGCACTCGCCGCCGATGCGCTTGACGGCAGCGTTGTTCATCATGGCGCTGCACATGGCGTTGGCCCACAGCCGCTCCTGACGGACAAAGGGAGCCTCGTGGGTGGCCCACAGCAGGATGGGCTTGCCCAGCTCCTGGGACAGCTTGCAGCTGACGTCGTCGCCGGTGAAGGCGCCGATCACCAGCAGCACCACGTCCGCCTGGTGCGCCCGCAGCCAGTCCGCACAGGCGGCGGCCTCGTCGGTGTTGGTGACGATCTCGGGATAGCGGCAGACATTGACGCCGGTCAGCTCCCGCTCCGCCCAGTCACCGTACAGCGTCTGCAGCTTCTGGGGACGCTCCCGGGGCCAGCGGCCGGACAGGGTGGCAACAAAACCCACATTCAGTTTGGCTTTTACCATGAAAATTCACTCCTTTTCAGACCATGTGAGGAAAAAACATTGTGGTAAACACGTGTGTATAATCTGATTGCTTCAATTATAGACTGTGCAGGACCCTCTGTCAAAGGGAAGGGAGGCAAACGGCACAGATTTGGATGCCCCGACAAAAAAGGACAAAAAGATTCGGCAAAACGCCAAAGCCGGGCAGAGCGCAGGGCGCGGCGGGCAAATTGGTTGCCCGGCGGCGAAAAAGTGTGATATACTAATTCTAGAAAAGCGCCAAAAAATGCGAAGGAGCAGACAAAATGACAAGAGGGATGGTTACCAGAAAGGACGTCGCCCAGCGGGCCGGCGTGAGTGAAACGATCGTCTCTTATGTATTGAACAACAACCGCTATGTGGACAAGAACAAGCGGGAGCGGGTCCTGCAGGCGGTGAAGGAGCTCAACTACCACCCCAACAGCATCGCCCGGGCCCTCAAGGGCAAAAAGACCAACCACATCGTCTTTATTGCCGACAACATCAGCACCGAGCATTTCAGCCAGCTGATCGCCGTGATGGACCACTATGCCTATGACAAGGGGTATCTCATCAGCCTGATCTCCAACCGCAACGACGACGATTTTGTGGAGCAGATCATCAGCCGCCAGTGCGACGGCATCATCGTCAGCTCCCTCAGCATCCCCGAAGCCTACATCCACCGCTTTGTGGATGTGGGCATTGCGGTGGTGGTGCTGCAGAACCGGGATTACAAGGACCTGACCGGCACCGCTGTCATCCAGACCGGCCTGTATGGCGGCGCCCGGGACGGGGTGAACTATCTGGCCGAGCAGGGGCGCAAGCATATTATCTATGTGGACCGCTTTTCCGGCCGGGGGCATTTCAGCGACCGCAGCGACTACCGCCTCCACGGATACTTTGACGAGATGGAGGCCCGGGGCCTGCCCACCCACGTCATCACCGGCTGCATCGACCCCGCCCAGACCGCCCATGCGGTGGCCGAATACTGCCGCAGCAACCCGGTGGATGCCATCCTGGGCCGCAGCGACAAGGTGGCCTGCATCGCCATGCAGGCGGTCATGGACATCGGCCTGCGGGTGCCCCAGGACATTGCGGTGGTGGGCTTTGACAATTCCAGCCTGAGCCAGTACATGCGCCCCACCATGACCAGCATCGAGATCCAGCGCGATCCCATCGGCAAGGCGGCGGTGGCCATGCTGGACCAGATGCTCAACGGCGGCGAGGTCCCCGCCCCCCAGGAATTCCACACCCGCCTCATCCGCCGGGAGAGCGCCTGAACCCCCCGCGGCAAAACAGAACGCCACCACCCGGACGGCCCGTGCGGACCGGCCGGGTGGTTTTGTATGCGCAGGAAAAACAGCGCAGCTGCGTTTTCTTCCCGCGGCGGAGGAAAAGGGGGGAAGGGGAGGGAAAGGGCCGGAATTTCCCGTGGATTTGACCAAACCGGCCGCTCCGATTTGTGAGTTGCTCCAAAAATGAGAAAAGCTGTTGACGGATGGGGCAGCACCCGGTATAATTGAGACAACGAGATCGAAACTCGTGTGTACATCTCGAAATTTGTGTCCGCTGTTTTGTGATACAGGCGCGAGAGCCCCAATGGTGCGGCCGGGATGTCACGCGGGTATTTCTTATTTCGATGATACACACGTATGTACGCCGCCGAACCGCCGCTTTTCTGGTTGTTGAGGATTCACAGCATATTCCCCAAAACGGCGGCTGTTTTTTGAGGATGAGTACACACGAGTAAACACCTTCTGGATTGTCTCCCTGGCAAAAGGGAGCTCGGATAAACAATCACGACAAAGGAGGACTACACATGAAGAAGCAGTTGAAACTCACCGCAGCCGCTGTGGCGGCCGTCATGGCGTTCAGCCTCACCGCCTGCGGCGGTGGCACAGGCAGTTCCGGGTCGTCGTCCCAGGCGGCCGGCACCGGCACCGGCGAGACGGGCACCGGCGAAAAGGTGACCATCAAGTTTGCCAACTACGCCCTGCTGGAGGATGCCTACACCGAGTTCTGGGAGGGCGTCAAGAGCGGCTTTGAGGCGGAGAACCCCGACATCACCATTGAGTGGGTCACCGCACCCTACGCCGACATCGTCAGCACCGTCACCACCATGGCGGGCGGCGGCGACAAGGTGGACATGATCTTCGGCGAAGGCACCTGGACTTCCAGCCTGGTGGATTCCGGCCTGGTCATCCCGGTCACCGACGTGCTCAGCCAGGACTACCTGGATCAGTTCTATGAGAATTCCCTGGAGGCCAGCACGGTGGACGGCGAGATCTACACCCTGCCCATGTACATGTCCCCGTTCATCCTCTACTACAACACCGACATTCTGGAGAAGGCCGGCGTGGAGTCGGTCCCCACCACCTATGACGAGCTGCTGGCTGCCTGCGAGAAGATCAGCGGCATGACCACCGAGGACGGCAACACCATCTACCCCTTCGGCCAGACCACTGCATCGGTGGCCATCTCCGGCTCGGCCATCAACTCCATGGTCTACAACTTCGGCGGCGAGGTTCTGACCGCCGACGGCCAGCTCAGCATCGACAACGACGGCTTCAAGCAGACCTTCGAGATGCTCAAGCTCCTGGACGAGAAGGGCTACTCTCCCGAAAACTGCAAGCTGAAGGACCTGCGCAACCTCTTCGCACTGGGCCAGCTGGCCATGTACTATGACCAGAGCTGGGGTATCTCCGGCGTGGAGAACATCAACCCCGACATCATCAGCGTGACCGCCTCCGCCAATCCTCTGGCCGGCGGCTCTGGCGACGGCGCTTCCCTGCTGTCCACCCAGACCCTGTTCTACTGCGACAACGGCGACGCCAACCGCGCTGCCTGCGCCAAGCTGACCGAATACCTCATGAGCGACGAAGTGCTGGGCGATTACCTCAACAACATCGTTCCCGCCTATCCCACTCTCAAGACCATGTCCATGCCCGACAACCCGGCGCTCCAGGGCTCCACCAGCTCCATCGACAAGGCCGTCGCAGCGCCCTCCGTGCCTGCCATGAACGACCTCAACCTGGAACTGTGCACCCTGGCCCAGGCCGTGACCGTCACCGGTACCGACGTGGATACCGCGATCGAAGAGTTCCGCACCGCAGCCAACAACATCATCGGCTGACCGTAACCCTGTAACCCTCTGCCGCACCGGAGCCCCCACGGCTCCGGACGGATCGAAATGTCCCGAACGCCGGGCCGCGCAGCCGGTCCGGCGTTTGATTTTCGGCAGGCAGACACAGACAAATCCGCTTTTACAGTAAGATGGGGGGCAACAAGATGGCAACCACTGCCGCAAACAAGGTGCGCAGGCGCACCACTCTGACCCAGCGTCAGGGCGACACGATCTTTTCGCTGCTGCTGATCTTGCCGACGATCCTGGTCACCACGATCTTCATTCTGGTCCCGGTGGTCGACTCGGTCATCCAGAGCTTCCTGGATTACAAGATGAAAAACATCATCTCCGGCAATCCCGGTACCTGGAACAATTTTGAAAACTACATCAAACTGTTCACCAACTCCAAGCTGGGTCCCGCCATCCTGCAGACCTTCATTTTCTGCGTGATCGTGGTGGTGGCACAGTTCATCCTGGGCATGGCCCTGGCGCTGGTGCTCAACTCCAACATCAAGTGCGCCCGGTTCTTCCGCTCCATCATGATGACCCCCTGGTGCGTGCCCACCGTCATCTCGGCCCTGATCTGGATGTGGATCTTCCAGCCCCAGTACGGCCTGATGCGCTACATCGTCAGCGTGCTGACCTTCGGCCAGGTGACCGACCTGGCCATGCTCAACAGCCCGTCCACCGCCCTGCTGGGCATCGCCATCGCCGCCCTGTGGAAACAGGTGCCCCTGTCCACCCTGCTTCTGCTGGCGGGACTCCAGAACGTCCCCGGCGAGATCCAGGAAGCCGCCACCATGGACGGCGCCAACGCCAGGGTGTGCTTCTTCCGCATCACCCTGCCCTACATGAAGAGCGTCATCAAGGTGGTCCTGAGCATGGCCATCATCGAGAACTTCAAGCAGTTCCCCCTGATCTGGACCATGACCGGCGGCGGACCCAACAACTCCACCACCACCCTGGCCGTCCTGAGCTACCGCGAAGCTTTCGTCTCCAACAACCTGGGCTCCGGCGCCGCCGTCACGACGGTCTGGATGCTGTTGATGATCGTTGTCGTTGTCGTTTATAATAAGCTGATGGGCGACAACGAGACATCCTGAGGAGGAATGCGCCCATGAAAAGTGTTAAAGCAGCCAAACGGCTTTCGGCGTTCGTCCGGTACTTCGTGCTGGTGGTCATCCTTCTCATGCTGCTCTTCCCGCTGTACTGGGTGGTGCTGACCAGCTTCAAGACCAACATGGAGGCCTACGCCTATCCGCCGACCTTTATTGCAGAAAATCCCACCGTCCAGGCCTACATCAGCCTGTTCACCGAAAACGCGGAGTTCTTTGTCTACTACAAAAACAACCTGATTGTCTCCGGCGCCACGGCCATCCTGACCACCCTTCTGGCCGTGCTGGGCGGCTATGTGCTGTCCCGCTTCCACTATAAATGGAACAGCCTGGTGGCCGCCATCCTGTACGCCAGCCAGATGTTCCCGGTGGTCAGCCGTATGATCAGTCTCTACGGCCTGATGGGCAAGGTCCATCTGCTCAACACCCGCACCGGCCTGACCCTGGCCCTGCTGGGCGCCATGGTGCCCTTCACCACCATGCTGATGAGCTCCTTCTTTGACAGCATTCCCCGGGACATTGAGGAGGCCGCCATCATCGACGGCTGCACCCGGCCCCAGGTGCTCAGCCGCGTGGTCCTGCCCCTGGTCAAGCCCGGCCTGCTCAGCGTGGGCATCTACTCCTTCCTGATGACCTGGGACGACTACCTCCACTGCGCCACCCTGATCCAGAGCGACGAACTGCGCACCCTGTCCACCGGCATCGCGCTGCGGTATCTGGGCGAGCTGAGCTACGACTGGTCGCTGGTCAACACCATCTCGGTGGTTGCCATGCTGCCCATGATCCTGCTGTTCTTCTTCTTCCAAAAGTACATGGTCAAAGGCCTTGTGGCGGGCGCTGTCAAGGGCTGATCCGCCGCTGAAATACAGAAAGGGGAAATATTTGTGCTGACCACCAATCTGGAAAACATGAAAAAGGCGGCCAGGGAAGGCTACGCCATCCCGGCCATCAACACCCAGGGCGGCAACTACGACATCATCCGCGCCTGCTGC
Source organism: uncultured Gemmiger sp. (assembly GCA_944388125.1). Classification (GTDB taxonomy): domain Bacteria; phylum Bacillota; class Clostridia; order Oscillospirales; family Ruminococcaceae; genus Gemmiger. The sequence continues at coordinate 18,147 of CALXHO010000026.1, forward strand.
AAGGCGGCCCAGGAGATGCGCAGCCCCATGATCCTGGCCCACTACGTCTCCACCGGCGCCTACTCGGGCAACGACTTCTTTGTGGAGGTCGCCAAGTGGTGCGCAAACAAGGTGGATGTGCCGGTGTCCATCCATCTGGACCACGGCGCCGACTTTGACATCTGCATGGAGGCGCTGAAACTGGGCTTCACCAGCGTCATGATCGACGGCTCCACCCATCCCATCGCCGAAAACGCCGCCATGACCAACGAGGTCATCAAGGTGGCAAAGTGCTTCGGCGTGCCGGTGGAGGCTGAGATCGGCGAGCTGCAGCGCCTGGACAACGGCGTGGTGCAGGAAAACAAGAACATCGCCGACCCCGAGCAGGTGAAGGAGTTCCTCTCCCTCTGCCAGCCGGACACCCTGGCCATCGGCATCGGCAACGCCCACGGCTACTACAAGGGCAAGCCGGACATCCACCTGGATGTGCTGGAAAATGTCCGCAAGTTCACCGACATCCCCCTGGTGCTCCACGGCTGCACCGGCATGGAGGAGAGCATCGTCAAGGATGCCATCAAACTGGGTGTGGCCAAGATCAACTTCGGCACTGAGATCCGCTATAAATATGTCCAGCACTACCAGGAAGCCCTGGAAAAGCTGGACCATCAGGGCCACAGCTGGAAGCTGAGCCAGTACGCCAGCGACGCCCTGGCCGAGGACGTGAAAAAGATCATCGAGCTGTCCGGTTCCGCCGGCAAGGCCTGATCCCCATGACGGCGCTGTACATCCTGCTGGCAGCTTTTGTGGGCAGTTTCATCCAGTCGGCCAGCGGATTCGGCTACGCCATTGTGGTCATGTCCATCCTGCCGCTGTTCATTCCCTTCCAGTCCGCCGCCATCGTGGAGGTGCTCTCCGCCCTGGCCATGGTGCTCTGGATCGCCGTCAAGTACCGCCGCCACATCCACTGGAAGCTGCTGTGGTGGCCGCTGGTGGCAAACGGGGTGTTCAGCCTGGCGGGCATCTGGTTCCAGAGCGGCAGCGCCGAGACCCTGCTGCGCCGCATTCTGGGCGTCACCCTGGTGGTGCTCAGCCTCTACTTCATCTTTTTCAGCAGCAAGCTGGTCATCCGGGCCAATCTCTGGACCGGGCTGGCGGCCGGCACCGTCAGCGGACTGTGCGGCGGGCTTATGAGCATTGGCGGCCCGCCCATGGTGGCCTACTATCTGGCGGCCACCCGCTCCAAGGAGGAGTACGCCGCCACCCTGCAGACCTACTTTGTCTTTTCCACCATCTACATTTTTGCCGCCCACGTGGCCATGGGCCATGTCACCGGCCAGATCCTCTCCTGGAGCGCCCTGGCGCTGGTGGGACTGGCGGCGGGCACCTTCTGCGGCCTCAAGCTCTTTGACCGCCTGAGCGCCGACGGCCTGAAAAAGGTCGTCTGCGGCTTCATGGCCGTGGTGGGATGCTATCTTGTCATTACCGGCTGAATTTTAAGGAGGAATTTCTCATGAAGGAAAACAGCTCGATCACTTACAAGGAAATCTACGGGCAGCCCGCATCCTTCCAGGCCATCCTGGACACCCTGCCCGACATCGAAAAGACCCTGGACGAAGTCTTTGCCCAGCCCTACGACCAGCTGATCTTCACCGGCTGCGGCACCTCCCTCTACCTGGCCCAGACCTCCGCCTACCTGTGGCAGGCTTCCAACGCCACCCCGGCCATCGCCGTGCCCTGCAGCGAGCTGCTCTTCTTCCCCGAGACCTACATCAAGGGCAAGCGGACGCTGGTTCTGCCCATCACCCGCAAGAGCTACACCACCGAGGTCCGCATGGCCATCGACAAGGTGCACACCCTGCCCGGCGTTTCCAGCCTGGCCATCACCTGCGACCCCGACAGCAGCAAGTACAACGAGCATTTCATCCTGGCCCCCAACACCCCGGAGGACAGCGTCATCATGACCCGCAGCTTCACCGCCATGGTCTTCCTGGCGCAGATCCTGGCCTTCTACGCCGCGGGCAAGAAGGACGAGATCGCCGCCATGAAGGACTACGCCGCCCAGGCCCGGAAGCTGCTGGAGCAGAGCGATGCCCTGGCCAAGCAGATCATCGCCGAGCATCCTAACCTCAACCTCTTCATCACCCTGGGCCAGGGTGCCTACTACGGCATCGGCAACGAGTGCATGAACAAGATGAAGGAGATGGGCATCTCCAACAGTGAGGCCTATTACAGCATGGAGTACCGCCACGGCCCCATGAGCCTGGTGGACGAGAACACCCTGCTGGTGCTGTTGTCCAACGAGCACACCGAGGAGACCGACGCCTCCCTCATGAGCCAGATGAAGAGCTTCGGCGGCGTGACCGCAGCCATCGGCCCCAACGTGGACAAGATGGCCGACATGGACTACACCATCCGGACCGACACCGGCTACACCGAGCTGCAGGCGGCCGCCCTCATGGGCTTCATCGGCCAGTTCCTGGGCTACTACATCTCCCTGGCCAAGAACATCGACGCCGACTCTCCCCGTCATCTGACCCAGGCCATTGTTCTGAAGTGATTTTCTCCTCTTCGATAGCCCCCCTTTGAAAGCAGACCGCCCGGCAGGCACGTCCCGCCGGGCGGCCTGCTTTTTTCTGCCCAAACCCGGAACGCCGCGACAAAACCTGCCAGAATGCTTGCCCGCTCCCCGCTATACTACCCGTAGGAGAGGGCCTGTCCCCGCAGGCCCGCCCAGTATCACGGGAAGGTGGAGAGCAATCACGAATACCGAAACAGAACAATGGAAAAAACGGATGGGGGCGCTGGCACTGGCCGCCGCCCTGGTATTTGCCCCGGCGGGCCGGTACATACCTTCGCCCCAGGCCGCCGGGACCGGACAGACCGGCGGGACGTGGGAAACAGCGGAAACGGCGGAGAGCGGGGCGGGGGAGGCGGACGCGGCGCCGCAGCCCGCACAGGCCCCCGTGCCGCCCCTGCGGGTGCAGGCCGCCCCCCTGGCGGACGAGATCCTCACCGATGCCGTCTCCCCGGTGGGCACCACCATCAACCTGTTCGACTACTGGATCACCAGTCAGTACGCGCCGGACAACATCGACCCGCCGGACATGGACCAGGGCATCAACCAGGGACATCTGCTGCGGTTTTCCAGAGTATCCCAGAACCAGCCCAATATCATCAACCGCTACACCGGCAGTGCCCAGCCCCGCCCCGGCATTGTCCGGGACCTGCTGCAGAACGGTTACCCGGTCCTGTCCGAGGACGGGGAGTCCCTCAGCTATCTCTTTGACCCCAACCAGCCCAGCGCAGGCAAGGCGTCCTATCCCGGGGTGCGGGACCTTTTGCAGATCGACGACCAGGGCTACTACTATTACAACAGCGCCCAGAACTTTGCCCAGTACGACCAGGCCACCAACTCCTTTCTCCTCTACAACGCCCCCGGCGTCAATCCGGGAGGGCAGTCCCCCAAGGGACAGTTTTTCCCCTTCAACCAGTTCAGCCAGGTCAAGGACCTGACCTCCACCAATCCGGCCATCAACCATTACTTCGGCGTCACCATGACCACCCGCTTTGTCCAGCAGCCCTACGGCACGGTGGACGGCACCCCGGGCAGCACCCCCGTCACCTATGAGTTCACCGGTGACGACGACGTCTGGGTCTTCATCGACAATGTCCTGGTGGGGGATCTGGGCGGCATCCACGATGCGGCCTCCCTGAACATCAACTTCCAGACCGGACAGGTCCAGATCAACGGCAGCCCCGCCGGGACCATCCGGCAGAAGTTCGAGGCCGCGGGCCAGACCTGGACAAACCCCGGCTCCGACACCTTTGCCGACGATACCTACCACACCCTCAAGTTCTTCTACCTGGAGCGGGGCAACGTGGACTCCAACATGCAGCTCAAGTTCAACCTCGTCTCCATCCCCCAGAGCGACCTCATCAAGATCGACCAGATCGGCGACCCGGTGCCGGGAGCCGAGTTCCGCCTCTACTACGCCAACGACGACTACTCCTACGATCCCCAGAACCTCATCGCCACCGGTACCACCGGGCCCAACGGGTATTTCGTCTTTCAGAACCCGGACGGTACCCTGCTCAGCCTCAACAACCTGAAAAACGAGTACGGCGGCACCGGCAAGACCGGCAAGTTCGTGCTGGTGGAGAGCCAGATCCCCGAGGGCTACCGCGCCCCCGGCACCATCGACCTCTATTTCCCCGAGGACTACCCCAACCTCGCCACCCTGCTGTCCGCCAATCCCTGGGATACCGGCGCCTACGCCAGCCCGGTGACTACCGTCACCCTGCCCGAAAAACCCGAAGGCATCGACGGCACCACCTACCAGGCGGATTCCGGCACCTACTTTGCGGTGGTGCTCAAGCGCCAGGACGCCTCCGGCGACGGCAGCAGCACCCACAGCGACTGGTACCCGGTGTCGGGCGACCCCATCACCGGGTGGACCGTCTCCTCCTCCACCGGCACCGAGGCTGCCATCCAGGCGGCCCGGGCCAACCCCTACCTCTTTACCCTGGACAGCAGCGGCGCCTACAAGGTCACCATCGACAACCTCCCCGGGGATATCCTCACCTACCACTATGTGCTGGCCACCAACGGCAGGCTCACCCCCGACAACGCCCAGTATACCGTGGCCTTCTACCGCACCTCGGCCCCCAACCTGGCGGGCGCGGACGCCGCCAACACCGTCCGCCTGAACGCCGACGCTGAGGGCCAGGACGGAAACTTCGCCCGGGAATTTTCGGTGCGGCTGTTCGTACCCGACATCAAGAATTATTTCTTTGTCCAGAAAGTAGGGGCGGATGACAACGACACCCTCACCGGGGCCACCTTTGCCCTCTATCAGGCCAGCGACGTCACCGACGGCCAGGTCAATCCCGGGGCCCAGCCCTACGATACCGTCACCACCCGGGACCAGCGCCAGGAAAACGGGGACATCATCACCCTGAACGGGTCGGGGACCTTCCCCAGCACCCGGGACGTGCTGCCGGCGGGAACCTACTATCTCAAGGAGCTCACCGCCCCCGACGGCTATGCCCCCTCCGACCAGCTGGTGGAGGTGGTGGCCGACGACACCGGCGTCTATGCCGACGCGGGCACCCCCACCGACGATGTGTCGGTGCTGCGCGGGGTGGGCAAGGTGGTGCGCAGCATGCTGCAGTTTGCCGTGCCCGACGACATCAACGCCACCCTCACCGACATCAAGGCTTCCCTCTATACGGCAAATAGCTACACCCCCGGCACCGGGGATGACCCGGCGGTGTGGACGGCCTCCGGCCAGCCGCCGCTGGACCTGTCCTATTACAGCAACAACCAGATCCTGGAATACGGCCCCGCCGTCCCCGGCGGCCCGGTGTACTATCAGGTCAACGCCGGGTGGTCCCGGCTGGGCATCACCCAGAACTATGCGGCGGGCACCGACCAGGACCTCAAGATCAACCTGGGCAACCAGGACCTGACCAACATCTTTTCCCGCAGCACCATTGTCCGGCTGCGGGATGACCCCAACCGGGTCACCATCCAAAAGTCGGTGACCGGGGCGCTGGGGGACAGGGAGAAGGACTTCTCCTTCACCCTGAAGATGACGGCGGAGGACGGCGCTCCCCTCACCGGGGACTACGGCGGGCTGTACTTTGACGCCGAGGGACGGGCAGACACCACCCTGCAGGACGGCCAGAGCATCGTCATCGAGGGGCTGGACCCCGGCACCGTCCTCACCGTCACCGAGACCCCCGAGACCGCCTACGACACGTCGGTCTCCCTCAACGGCGGCACGCCGGAACCCACCAACACCCTCACCGTCACCCTGCCGGCGGGAGGAACCACCATCCTGTTCATCAACCACTGCACCCTTCCGGTGCCCACTGCCTCTCCCACACCCGCGCCCCAGAGCGTGACGGCGGTGGGAAGTCCGTCCCCCGGCAGTACGCCCCAGCCGTCCCCTGTCCCCGGCACGCTGCCGGCCACCGGGGACCCGTCCGCCCCCGCCCTGTGGGCGGCGGTCTGCGCGGCCTCGGCCCTGGGGGCAGGGCTGGCATGGCGGCGCAGGCGGCGCCGCTGACCGCTCCGGACAAAAACAAAAAAGCCCGCCCTGTACCGTTCCGGGTACGGGGCGGGTTTTCTGTTGCCGGGAGTCACAGCAGGGCGTGGCCTTTCTCACACAGCTGCCAGATCTCTTCATATTTGGCCTCGATCAGGGGCTGGATGCGGCGGGCGGACCGCTGCTGCAGGGCGCGGCGGAGAAAAAACGGCAGAATCCATCCCGCAAAGGCAGGCAGGGCCAGCAGGATGGTCAGCAGATACCGGGGCGGGTCGGCGGTGACGGCAAACACCGCCCCCGCCATGAAGGCGGTGCCCGCAAGGGCCACAAGCAGCGCCGGAAGCACCCCGGCCCGGGCCCGGGTGTGTTCCAGCTGGGTGATCTCCTGCAGGCAGGATTCAAAGTTGCGCTGCAGCCGGGTCAGCTCCATCCGGTTGACCAGCCGCCGGTCCCGCTTGAGGGAAAGAGCGGCGGGCCGCCGCCCGGGGCGGGGCAGGCGGTTTTCATCCTGTTGCCAGCCGAAGCATTCGTAGCAGTCCAGCAGGAGAGAAGTGTCCTTGCTGTCGGCGGGGATCTCCTTGTATTCCCAGGCAATGTAGGGGTGGTTTGGCTGTGACATCATGTCTGCATCTCCTCCTGGGGGAGGGGCAGCCGGACGGTAAAGGTGCTGCCCTTGCCGGGAGTGCTGGTCACCGAGACGGTGCCGTCCGACAGCTCCAGCACCCGCCGCACCAGCGCCAGGCCCAGGCCGTTGCCCTCGGTGGCGTGGGAGGTGTCCCCCTGATAGAATTTGTCGAAAATGCGTGCCATGGTGGCGGCGTCCATGCCGCAGCCTGTGTCCGACAGGGTGACGGTGATGCCGTCGGGGTCGGAGCGCTGCCGCAGGGTGATCCGCCCGCCCTCGGGGGTGAACTTGAGGGCGTTGGACAGCAGGTTGGTCCACACCAGTTCCAGCAGGCCCTCGTCGGCACAGACGATGGCCCGGTCCTCCAGGTCGGCGTCAAACTCGATGTGTTTGCGCTCCCACTGGTCCTCAAACTGCAGGGCACAGGAACACAGCTGGGCGCAGAGGTCGTAGCTGCCGGGCACCGGCTGGATGACCTGCTTTTCCAGCTTGTTGAGCTTGAGCATGTTGGTGATGAGGCTGGACAGACGCCGGGTGGCCTGCAGGATGGCGTCGGTGCATTCCCGGCGGCGGGTCTCGGTGAGGGAGGGCGTTTGCAGCAGCTCGGCGTTGGTCTGGATGACGGCCAGGGGAGTCTTGATCTCGTGGGAGACGTTGGAGAAAAAGTCGGTTTTCAGCGTCTCAATGCTGCCCAGCTCCTCCACCATCTTGTTGAAGTCCATAAACAGCACGTCCAGATGGGTGCGCTTGTCGATGGTGTGCCGGGGCGGCAGGTAGACTGAAAAATCCCCCGCCGCCACCCGGCGGGCAGCCTCGGAAAATTCCTCGATGGGTTTCTGGTAATGGTGGCGGATGATGAGCCCGGTGGCCAGGGTGGCCGCCGCCGAGGCCGCCGCCCAGAACCCCACCACCCCCGCAAAGCTGGCGGCGGGCAGGCTGCGGTAGTCGATGACCCGGCCGATCATCATCATCTGCAGGGTGGTCAGCAGGGCAAACACCCCGAAAAACAGCAGAAAGGTGGGCAGGGGAAACAGCTCTTTCTTGACCCGGTCGTCGGCAAAACGGTTCTGGCGTTTCATTTCAGCACCGCCTTGTAGCCCAGGCCCCGCACCGTCCGGATCTCAAAGCCGTCGCAGCGGGAAAACTTGTCCCGAAGTTTGGTGATGTAGACATCCACCGCCCGCAGGCTGGTCTCCGACTCCACCCCCCAGAACTCGTCCATCAGCTGGGCCCGGGTGAAGGTCTTGTTGGGGTAGGACAGCAGCTTGTATAAAATGTTGAACTCCCGGGTGGTCACCGGGATCTCCTCCCCGCCCGACACGGCGGTGACTGCGTCGGCGTCCAGCGTCAGGCTGCCCACCGTCAGCCGGCGCTCCATCTCGATGTGGGCCCGGCGCAGCAAGGCCCGCACCCGCAGCAGCAGCTCGGCCAGCTCGATGGGCTTGACCATGTAGTCGTCGATGCCCAGCTGGAATCCCTTCTGCTTGGCGGACAGGTCGTCCCGGGCCGACATGAACAGGATGGGCACCGTCCCGTTGACCCGGCGGACGTTCTCCGCAAAGGTGAAGCCGTCCTCCCCGGGCATCATGATGTCCGAGACGATCAGGTCATAGAGGGTGTTGTACATCGCCTCATAGGCCGCGGCCGCCGTCAGGCAGCCGGTGGCCGCAAAGCCGCTGTCGTTCAGATAGGTGCAGACCGCCTGGTTCAGCCGGGCGTCATCCTCCACCACGAGAATGTGTACCATGAAAACCTCCCTCTCCGGCGGGCAGGACCCACTGCCGGATGCCGGATCTATTCTGGCCGGAAAATGTTTTCGGCCTGTTTGCGTTTTGTTTGAAAATTGTGAATTCCCCTTGCCTCTGATTGTAGAAAACCCCGCCTGGATTGTCAAACCGGCGGGTTTTGCCCAGGAAGGCAATCAAACATGGTTAAAGTGCACAAATACAAATGTAAAAATTGTGCAAATTACACATTGACAGGAGAGGGCTCCCTCCGCTGGGGGGCGGAACAGGGACGAGGTGGAAACAGAAAGCACGAAAAAACGTCAAAAAACTGAACTTTCCCGGCGGACAGCGGGGCGGCGGGGAGCGGCTGCGGTGCGGCAAAAAACGTCCTGCGGGGACAAAAACCTGCCCGGACGGGGTTGAAAAACGCCCGTTTGCGATGGAAACATCCAAAAGACGATGTGAAAACCGGGGGTTACGCGGTATCCGTTGAACGAAACTGTGCAATTTGCCAAAATGGTGACACAGGGGTTCCGCAGAGGGTGCGGAACCGGAAAAAGAAGGAGGAAAACAACAATGACTCGTACCAATATTGCAAAGACCGTGGCCGCAGGTGCTCTGGCGGCTGTTATGGCTGTCTCCATGACCGGCTGCAGCTCCAGCGGCAGCGGTGAGATCAGCGCCACCTACATGCTGAGCAACGCCAGCTACCTGGATGCCATCGGCTGGTACTCCAACGACGACATCATGCTGGTCACCAACAGCGACAACACCTACGACCTTTACTACAAGAACGACATCTTCGGCACCACCGACCCCGGCGTCAAGGGCAACAAGACCATCATCTACAGCGGCACCTACACCTCTGAGGCTTCTGCCGACGGCGATGCCAC
>CALXHO010000027.1 GCA_944388125.1 uncultured Gemmiger sp.
ACACCATGCGCCAGGCCGACTATATCGTGGACGTGGGCCCCGGCGCGGGCGTGCACGGCGGCGAGATCGTGGCCGCCGGCAGCGTGGAGGATATCTGCGCCTCCAAGCGCAGCATCACCGGCGCCTACCTGTCCGGGCGCAAAGCGGTGGAGGTCCCCGCCACCCGCCGGGAGGGCAACGGTAAGTTCCTGCGTGTGGTGGGCGCCCGGGAAAATAACCTGACCGGCATCACGGTGGATTTTCCCTTGGGCAAATTCATCTGCGTCACCGGCGTGTCCGGTTCCGGCAAATCCACCCTGGTCAACGAGATTCTCTACAAGACGCTGGCTGCCGCGCTGAACGGCGCCCGCAGTCGCCCCGGCCAGTGCGAGGAAGTGGAAGGCATGGAGTGGGTGGACAAGGTCATCGGCATTGACCAGTCCCCCATCGGCCGGACGCCCCGCTCCAACCCCGCCACCTACACCGGCGTGTTCAGCGACATCCGCACCCTGTTTGCCGAGACCCAGGAGGCCAAGATACGCGGCTACGGGCCCGGCCGGTTCAGCTTCAACGTCAAGGGCGGCCGCTGCGAAGCCTGTGAGGGCGGCGGCATCCTCCAGATCGAGATGCACTTTCTGCCTGACATCTTTGTCCCCTGCGACGTCTGCAAGGGCAAGCGCTACAACCGGGAGACGCTGGAAGTCCACTACAAGGGCAAGACCATCGCCGACGTGCTGGACATGACGGTGGAGGAGGCCTGCAATTTCTTTGCGAACCTCCCCAAGATCCACCGCAAGCTGCAGACGCTGCAGGAGGTAGGCCTGGGGTATATCCAGCTGGGCCAGGCGGCCACCACCCTTTCCGGCGGCGAGGCACAGCGTGTCAAGCTGGCCAACGAGCTGGCCCGCCGGGATACCGGGCAGACCGTCTATATCCTGGACGAGCCCACCACCGGCCTGCATGTGGCCGACGTTCACCGTCTGGTCAAGGTGCTGGACAAACTGGTGGATGCGGGCAACACCGTCATCGTCATTGAGCACAATCTGGATGTCATCAAGCGCGCCGACTATATCATTGACCTCGGCCCCGAAGGCGGCAGCGGCGGCGGTCGGGTCGTCGCCACCGGCACGCCGGAACAGGTGGCCGAGAATCCCGGCTCCTTCACCGGGCAGTACCTGAAACCGGTACTGGAACGCGGCAAGGCTTTTGCAGCCGCCGAGGCTGCAAAAGAAGCACAGTCCCCCGCCAAAAAGCCCCGCCGCAAGGCCGCGGCAAAAGATAAAACTGAAAAAGCGTAAATGATCATTGCCGACCTGTGTTTCGGCACCGGCGGTTTGCTGACCATACGTTTTTTCTGAGCGCTCCCCCGTCATACCGGCGGGGGAGCTTTTGTTCTGTATTTTCCTGTCCGTTCTATCCCCTCTCCCCTCCGCATACGGTTTGGCAGAAGCCTGGCGCGCAGGCGCCAAAAAAGGAGGGCGTGCATATGAGAGGAGACGCGGAGGAACGCGCGGTGGAGGTGGGACGATACATTGTACAGCATGGCACCACGGTGCGGGCGACGGCGGCAGTGTTCGGCGTGAGCAAGAGCACTGTCTGGAAGGATCAGACCCGGCTGCGGCGACAGAACCCCGCTCTGTGGCGGGAGGTCCAGCGGGTGCTGCAGAAAAACAAGGCGGAACGCCATCTGCGCGGCGGAGAAGCCACCCGCAGGAAGTTTCTGCGGATGAGCGGTTCCCATCCGCCCGACCGCCCCTGACCGGGGCTTGCGTGGGTCCTGCACAGACTGTATAATAAGGGGAAAAGAATCGCTCTGCGCCTGTGCCTGGGCGCGGGTACACTCACGCCAGAAAGGTCGTGTGAAATATGAAACGCAAGGATTACATTTCCTGGGACGAATATTTTATGGGCATCGCATTGCTGACCGCCATGCGCTCCAAGGACGACAGCAGTCAGGTGGGTGCCTGCATCGTCAGCCCCGAAAACAAGATTCTGTCCCTGGGTTACAATGGCATGCCCATCGGCTGCAACGACGATGACATGCCCTGGGAACGGGAAGGCAAACCGCTGGAAACCAAGTATATGTATGTCTGCCATGCCGAGCTCAACGCCATTCTCAACTCGGCTCACAGTGATCTGACGGGGGCCCGGGTCTATGTCACCCTGTTCCCCTGCAACGAATGCGCCAAGGCCATCATCCAGAGCGGCATCAAGGAGATCATCTACTACTCGGACAAATATCACAGTGCGGACTCCAGCATCGCGAGCCGCCGGCTCTTCAACATGACCGGAGTAAAATACCGCGCGTACCATCCCACCGGACGGGAGCTTACCCTCACCGTCTGACGGATGCGCGGCAGGAATCCGAAACAAGCGGAGGAATCTTCATGAATACCATCGTGATCGGCATTGCGGGCGGCACCGGCAGCGGCAAGACGACCCTGACCCGCCGGCTGAAAGAACATTTCGGGGAGCAGGAAGTCAGCGTCATCAACCATGACAGCTACTACAAACGCCACGACGAGCTCCCCTATGAGGAGCGCTGCAAGCTCAACTACGATCATCCCGACTCCTTTGACACAGACCTGATGATCGAACATCTGAAACAGCTGCGCGCCGGGCAGAGCGTGGAGGTTCCGGTCTACGATTACACCATCCACAACCGCAGCAATGAGACGGTGACCGTCCATCCGGCTCCCGTCATCATTGTGGAGGGTATCCTGATCTTCGCGTCCCAGGAGCTTTGTGACCAGATGGACATCAAGGTGTTTGTGGACACCGACGCCGATGTCCGCATCCTGCGGCGCATCGTCCGCGACGTCAAATCCCGCGGACGCACGCTGGACAGCGTGGTCTCCCAGTACCTTACCACCGTCAAACCCATGCACGAGCAGTTTGTGGAACCCAGCAAGCGCAAGGCCGACCTCATCATTCCCGAGGGCGGCCAGAATGCGGTCGCACTGGATATGCTCATCAAGTGGGTGTCCAACCATCTGAACGCCGTGTAACCGGCAGGGAAATATTCAACCATTCAAAGAGAGGCTTGCCATGCAGGAACTGGAAATGCTGCGCGCAATTCTGGACAGCTATCCCTACCCTATCGTATTTGTGGACAACGACTACATCATCCGCTATATGAATCAGAATGCCCGCTACCATTATTACCAGGAGCGGGGCTATCATGACCTCATCGGTTCCAGTCTGTTCAACTGTCACGATCAGCCTTCCTCGGTGGAAAAGATCAAGTCCGCCTACGAGGGAATCCGACGCAACGGCAAAGAAGTTTTTATCGGGGTCTCGGCCCGCAACCAGCGTATCTACATGCAGGGTGTGCGGGGCGCCGACGGCCAGTGGATCGGCTTTTTTGAACGGTTCGAGCTGAACCTTCAAAAGTAAGCGGACCGTCCGCCATGTTGTCGCTTTTCTTTTTCATCAACACAAACAAAATCGCCGCCAGGCTACCGGAATGGTGCCTGACGGCGATCTTATTTTTCCTGTACGCGCCTGCCTGTCATCGCAGGGCGCTTTTGTCTTACCAGAGGTTCACGACCTCATTGTACAGGCCCTCGTAGCTCTTGGCCGAGTTGGACCAGCTGAAGTCGCACTCCATGGCGCGGCGGACCAGAATGGGCCAGCCGTCCTTCTGCCAGTAGCCTTCCTTGGCACGCCAGCAGGCCTCGTACAGTTCATGGGCGTTGTAGTTGGCAAAGGTGAAGCCGTTGCCGTATCCGTCGCCGGAATCGTGGATGGAATCCCGCAGGCCACCGGTCTCTCGTACAATGGGAATGGTGCCGTAGCGGCAGGAGACCATCTGGGCCAGGCCGCAGGGCTCACTGCGGGAGGGCATCAGGAACATATCCGCGCCGGCATAGATTTCCTGCGCCAGCTTGGCGTTGAAGCCGATGTAGACGCCCACACGGCCGGGATGACGGGCGCACAGCTCATTGAAGAAAGCCTCATACCCTGCCTCGCCGGAGCCGAGAACCACCAGCTCGATGCCCTGCTGCAGCAGGCCTTCTGCGATGGTGCGGACCAGATCAACGCCCTTGTGTCCCACCAGGCGGGTGACCATGGCCATGACCGGGCTTCCGTCCTTGTTCAGGCCCATCTCGTCCTGCAGGGCCGCCTTGCAGACTGCCTTGCCGGTCTCAAAGGTGTTGACATCGTAGTTCTTGGCAATGTCTGGATCGGTGGCGGGATTGAACACATCCACGTCGATACCGTTCAGGATGCCGCACAGTTTGTACTGCTTCTGACGCAGCAGGCCGTCCAGACCATGGCTGAACCAGGGATCCAGAATTTCCTGGGCATAGGTGGGGCTGACGGTGGTGACTTTGTCCGCCGTCTCGATGGCGCCCTTCATGAAGTTGGCACAGCCGTCATATTCCACCACATGGGCATCCCGGGCACCGATGCCGCAGGTATCCTCCAGGATATCCAGGCCGTACTTGCCCTGATAGGCGATATTGTGGATGGTGAACACCGTCTTGATGCGGTTGAACTTATCCAGATGGCGGTAGTACAGGTTCAGATAGACGGGGGTCAGTGCGGTCTGCCAGTCGTTGCAGTTGATGATGTCCGGCTCAAAGTCGGTGTAGAACAGCATCTCCAGGATCGCACGGGCAAAGAAAGCAAAGCGCTCGCCGTCATCATAGAAGCCGTAGAGGCCGCTGCGCTTGAAATAGTACTCGTTGTCGATGAAGTAGAAGGTCACGCCGTCGTTCTCGGCCTTGAACAGGCCGCAGTACTGGCTGCGCCAGCCTACCGGCACGCTGAAATTGGTGACATAGGTCAGCCGGTCACGGAATTTCAGGTCACCGTACAGCGGCATAACAACACGGCAGTCAATGCCGTCCTTGACCAGAGCCTTGGGCAATGCACCCGCAACGTCGGCCAGGCCGCCGGATTTTGCGAAGGGAGCCGCCTCGCTGGAAGCGTAAAGGATTCTCATTTTGTCCTCCTTGGTCGTGGCCCGTGAACTCTGCCGGGCAGAGCGTCCGGGCCGGTATCTGACGGCGCACCCGCAAACAGGATGTGCACCAAAAACAAAAGAAGGGGCGGGAACCGGGAAACCGCAACGGAAAAGCGCATCGGAGCCCGCGGCAGCGGACACCGGGAACGGCAGGACTGCTGCCTGCCAGCGGCGGCGCAGCCGGGCAACCGTACCCAGGCGCCTGCGCGCACGGGCGATGCTGGCCCGGGGACGGGCCGTGCTTTTCCGTTATCGGCCCCTCTCCCGCCCTCTCAAAGGCCGGACTGCCGGGGAGATTTGGCCGCCCGGCCCATTGAGGCTTGGATTACACGGTGTGATTCTTGGCAACAAACACCGGGAAAGATTCGGTACCGCTGAGTTTCTTATCTGCGGTGATATGGACGTTCTTGTCGGTGACAACATACTCCACCGAGGAACCCGCCTCCACGACGGTGTCCTGCATCAGCACGCAGTTCTTGACAACAGCGCCCTTCTTGACCTGGCAGCCGCGGAACAGAACACTGTTTTCCACAGTACCCTCGATCACACAGCCGTCAGCCAGCAGGGAGTTCTTGACCTTGCTGCCGGTGAGATAGCGGGAGGGGTTATCGTCACGAATCTTGGTGTAGATGGGGTTGGCCGGGTCAAACAGCGCATCGACGTTATCGCCTTCCAGCAGGCGCATATTCTCGTCGAAGTAGCTCTTCATATCCGAGATGCGGGCTGCGTAGCCGGTGTACTCATACGCATGGACGTTGAGCAGGTTCAGGTTGCGGGCCAGAATGTCGCGCTCGAAATAGACGAGGCCGCGGACAGAGGCGTCGCGGATCAGCTGGATCAGGCTCTCCCGCTCCATGATGTAGATGTTCATGGCGAGATTCTGCACGCCGGGACGGTAGTCGTTGGAGAGCAGCTCGGTAACGCGGCCGTCCTTGATCTGCACGGTGTAGTTATCGTTGCGGGCACCCTCGGGGATTTCGGAACGGTTATAGACCATGCTGACATCGGCGCCGCTCTTGACATGTTCCTCGATCAGCTTGTTGAAGTCGAAGTTCATGGCGATGCAGGCATCGGACAGAATCACATATTTTTCTTTCTGGGCGCTGATCCAGGACAGAATGCTGGCCAGTGCGTCCACACGGCCGGAGTACATCTTGACGCTGCGCTCTGCAAAGGGCGGGACAATGTTCAGACCGCCGCGCTTGCGGGTCAGGTCCCATTCACGGCCTGCGCCCAGGTGATCCATCAGGGAGTGGTAGTTCTTCCGCACGATGACCGACACGTTGTCGATGCCGGAGTTCGCCATGTTGGACAGAACAAAGTCGATCATGCGGTAACGTCCGCCGAACGGGATGGAGGCCATCGTGCGCTCCGCCACCAGTTCCGGGACAAGGTTATCATACGTATTGGCAAAAATGACGCCCAGGGCGCTTGCGTTGCTGCTTACCATTGCTCCTCACCATCCTTTACATCATTGGAAACCATCGCTTTGGGGCCGACGGTAGCGCCCTTGCCGATGCGCACACCGGAACCGACGGTGGCAACGTCGCCGGGGTTGGCGATGTCGCAGCCGCCCTCCGGCATTGCGCCGACGGTGGCACCTTCCTCGACCGTGACGTTCTCTGCCACGATGCAGTGCTTGACGGTGGCGCCCGCCTTGATGACGGTGCCGCCCATCACGACGGCAGCCTCGACAGTGGCGCCTTTTTCAACCACGACACCCGGGAAGAGGATGGAATCCTTGACGGTACCGTTGACTTTGCAGCCCTCGGTGACCATGGAGTTTTCGATGTCGGCATCCGCGCCGATCTTCTGGCAGGGATTGCCGCTGTTGCGGGAGTAGATCTTCCAGCTCTCGTCAAACAGGTTGATGCCGGAGTGAGAGGGATCCAGCACTTCCATGTTAGCCTGCCACAGGGAGGAAATGGTGCCCACGTCCTTCCAATAACCGGCAAACCGGTAAGCGTACATCCGGCGGCCGTCACGCAGCAGGGCGGGAATGACGTTCTTGCCGAAGTCGTTCTCGCTCTCGGGGTCGGCCTCGTCGGCGATCAGGTAGGACTTGAGAACATCCCAGTTGAAGATGTAGATGCCCATGGAGGCCAGGTTGCTCTTGGGCTCCTTCGGCTTTTCCTGGAAGGCATTGATGCGGTCGTTCTCGTCGGTGACCATCAGGCCGAAGCGGGAAGCCTCACTCCATGGCACTTCCATGACGGCGACGCTGAACTCGGCGCCCTTCTCCTTGTGGAAGCGGAGGAAGTCGGAGTAATCCTGCTTGCAGATCTGGTCGCCGGACAGGATGATGACATACTTGGGATCGTAACGGTCAATGAAGGAAATGTTCTGATAAATTGCGTTTGCGGTACCCTTGTACCAGTCGGAGCCGGAAGCCTGCTGGTACGGAGGCAGAACATGGACGCCGCCATGCAGGCGGTCCAGGTCCCAGGGCTGGCCGTTGCCGACATACTCATTCAGGACAAGCGGCTGATACTGCGTCAGGATGCCGACGGTGTCGATATCCGAGTTGACGCAGTTGGACAGCGGAAAATCGATGATACGATACTTTCCGCCAAAAGGCACTGCGGGCTTGGCAAGCTTTTGGGTCAGCGCATACAAACGCGAACCCTGGCCGCCGGCCAGAATCATTGCGATCATTTCTTTTGCCATGATAATCTCCCCTTATTCGGCTTTACGCCATTGATAAACATTGCCTTGGGTCTTTATTCCCCCGCGCACGGGCAAAGCCCCGCGCAGGAGTCCTCACGCCTTCGGCGTTTTGGCTTTGGTGGATGCCTTCCTGGCCGGAGCCTTGGCGGTCTCGGTCTTGGCGGCAGTCTTGGTCGTGGCCTTTTTGCGGGTGGCCTTGGCCGGCGCCTTTTCTGCCTTGGCGTCCTCCGCCTTGGGCTTGCGGACGCGGGGCATCGGGACCGAGAAGTACACGGTGGACAGCGGCGGCAGCGTGATGCTGATGTGCTGATCGAAGCCGTGCATGGCGCCCTTTACGCTGCGGACCGGTGCATTGTGCACATCGGTGCCGCCGTACTTGGCATCATCGGAGTTGAGCAGTTCCTTGTATGTACCCGCAACCGGCACGCCCAGCTGGTAGTTCTCCCGCAGGACGGGGTTGAAGTTGCAGGCGATGAGCACCATCTTGCCCGCTGCATCTCTGCGCAGGAAGATGACGACGCTCTGCTGGTTGTCATCCGGCACGATCCACTGGAAGCCCTCCCAGGAATAATCCACCTGCCACATGGAGGGATTTTCCCGATAGAAGTGGTTGAGGTCCCGGACGTAGGCCTGCAGCTGCTGGTGCTTTTCGTAGCCCAGGAGCATCCAGTCCAGCGGTTTCTTTTCGTCCCATTCAATGAACTGGCCGAATTCCTGGCCCATGAAGAGCAGCTTTTTGCCGGGATGGGCCATCATATAGCCGTAGAAGGTGCGCAGGTTGGCGAACTTGGCCTCGTAATCGCCGGGCATCTTGTTGATGAGGCTGCACTTGCCGTGGACGACCTCATCGTGGCTGATGGGCAGGATAAAGTTTTCACTGAAAGCGTAGAAGAAGCTGAAGGTGACCTTGCCGTGGTTGCCGGCACGGAAGAGCGGGTCGGTCTTCATGTAGCTGAGCATGTCGTTCATCCAGCCCATGTTCCACTTGAAGTTGAAGCCCAGACCGCCGTCCTCCGCGGGCTTGGTGACCAGCGGCCATGCGGTGGATTCCTCCGCGATCATCATCTTGTGGGGGTGGCGCCCCAGAACCGCGCCGTTGCACTTCTGCAGGAAGGCAATGGCCTCCAGGTTTTCCTTGCCGCCCTTGGAATTCTGCTCCCACTCGCCGTCACGGCGGTTGTAGTCCAGATACAGCATGCTGGCCACCGCATCGACCCGCAGGCCGTCCAGGTGGTACTGCTCGATCCAGAACAAGGCGCTGGAGATCAGGAAGCTCTGGACTTCGCCCATGCCGTAGTTGAAGACCATGGTGCCCCATTCCTTGTGCTCGCCGCGGCGGGGGTTGGGGTCCTCATAGCAGGGGGCACCGTCGAACATATAGAGGCCGTAGGCGTCCTTGGGGAAGTGGGCGGGCACCCAGTCCAGAATCACGCCGATGCCGGCCTGGTGCATCTTGTCCACAAAGTTCATGAAATCCTTGGGGGTGCCGTAGCGGCTGGTGGGGGCAAAGTAGCCCGTGACCTGATAGCCCCAGCTGCCGTCAAAGGGATACTCGGTGATGGGCAGCAGTTCCACATGGGTGTACCCCATGTCCTTGATATAGGGAATGAGAAGGTCGGCCAGCTCGGAGTAATTGTAGGGGATGTCCCCTTCCTTCATCTTCCAACTGCCCACCTGCATCTCATAGATGCTCATGGGACTGTTGATGACGTCCCGTTTTTCCTCCTCGGCCTGCCAGGCGGCATCGCCCCAGGTGTAGCCGCTCAGCTCATAGACCTTGCTGCCGTTGGAGGGACGGGTCTCGGTATGGAAGGCATACGGATCCGCCTTGAACAGCAGTTCATCCGACTGACTGGTGACACAATATTTGTAGACGGCATACTGCTCAATACCGGGAATGAAGATTTCCCAGATGCCGCCCTCATCAATTTTCTGCATGGGGTGGCTGCCGGGAACCCAGCGGTTGAAATCGCCCACAACAGAAACGGCCTTGGCATGCGGTGCCCATACGCGGAACACCGCGCCGGGCTGACCGTCACGCTCGCACAGGTGCGAGCCGAAATAGCGGTAGGCTTCATGATTGTTGCCCTGTTTGAACAGGAAAACAGGATAATCGGCTTCTTTGGCTGCCTGTTTCACTGTAATCTCCCCTTTACGGCGGCTATATACCGCCGGAATTTTGCTATTACTATATTACCTGTTTCATTAAGGAATTTCAAGGTTTTTCTGTTATAATCTGCTAAAAAAATCAGACCGCGCTTTTGGGAATTGTGCAAAACTTATACATTATTTTACAGAACCTTGTCATTTTGTGAAAAAAAGCGCTCCAACACGGCAAATTTGCCGCGCTGGAGCACGCACGATGCAATCTGTTCTCCTGTTATTCGTGAAAAATGCCCATACAGCCCGTTGTCTGCGCCTCAGGTCCCATAGATATAATAAGGATTCTCACCCAGGTAAATGCTGCGGCGGTTCCATGCCGTGTGAGTGGCAAGATAGTCACTCCACGCCTGGTAACCGGCGGGGTTGAAATGGACGCCGTCATAGTTGGCATCATACTCATCGATCAGGCTGCCGTCGGGCTTGGTGAGGGCTTCACGGATGTTGACAAAGTAGCAGCCCTTGCGCAGTGCCAGATTGGCGATCTGGTCGTTGACCGCTGCGATCCGGGCGTTGTCCAGGCCGGGGCGCTTCAGAACCACGTCCTCCTGTACACCGGGGATTGCCTGGATATAGAAAATGACGCCGGGGTTGAGATTTTCCCGCAGAGTGTCTATCATCCGCTCATAGTAGGCCAGCAGTTTTTCCTCATTGTTGGGCTGCACCATAGTGTTGGTGCCGAACAGCAGATAGACGTAGTCGGGCTGGCTGGCCACGATGGTCTCGATGGGGGTCTCGGTGGCACCGGTGACCGCATTGGTAACGGTGCCGTTGTTGACGATGACGTCGGGGCCGATGTTTTTGTAGGCGGCGTAATGGGCGTTCTGGTATCCGGTGGCATAGATGCCCAGGCCGGAGGTCAGGCTGTCGCCCACAAAAGTGACCGTGTTGAAATAGTCATCGGTCACGGTGCCCAGCATGGGCAGGGCCACCATGCGGTGGTCGGTGTTCTGGTAATCCTGGTTGAGGGTCGCCTCCACCTTTTCCGATTTATCCCAGGAGGCAGTGTCCACCGCGGGCAGCAGGCGCTGCGGGGCATAGCCCGCCGTCTCCGCCGTAGCCGGGGCTGCCGGAGTCGGGGTCGGTGCAGGGGTGGGTGTGGTGACAGCTTGTGCCTGGGCCTCCTCCGGCGTGGACTGCACCGCAGCGGCGGGTGCGCCCTCCCCTTTCCAGAACCAGAACGCCCCCGCCACTGCGGAAAGGATCAGCAGAAGAGCAAAGATTACCAGCACCCAGCGCTTGCGGCTGCGGCGGGATTTGACCTCCCTGCGGTAGGTGTAAAAATCAGATGCCATGACAAATCTCCCAAACAAAATGCCGGACCGGACAGGCCGGACATTCCGGCTTGGCAAAACTCTCCCGGCCCACTTTTCCTATAATAAGGTAATATGCGTATATTATACCCCCTCATCCCTCCGCCGTGCAATAGAAGGGCAGGATTTTCCCATACTTTTACAAAAGAACACCCGTGCAAATGCCCTACGGCTCCCGGCAAAACAAAATTGTAAATATTTTGTGTCAGCCCTTGCATTTTTGCAGTGGAGTGCTACAATATTAGCAGTCGAGCAGATAGAGTGCTAAAACGTGAAATTCAAGCAGCATTCCAATTGCATTTCAGCCGTTTTATCCAGCCCGGCCGCAGAAATCAGCACCCGCCGCCAGCAGCGTTGGCAGTCCGGTCCGGTTTCTGCCAGGGTATCACATCGTGTCCACACCAAAGGAGGTCTGCGATATGAACATGAACCAATTCACCCAGAAAACCATCGAGGCTCTGCAGAGTGCGCAGCGCCTTGCCGTTGAATATTCCAACCAGGCCGTGGAGCAGGAGCACATCCTGGCCGCACTTGCCCAGCAGTCCGACGGGCTGATCCCTCAGATGCTGACCAAGATGAATGTCGACCCGGGCACTTTTTCCGCCGCCGCGGTGGAGAAAGTCTCCGCCCTGCCCCGCGTGACGGGTTCCGGCCGTGACCCCGACAAGGTCTATATCTCGGGCGACCTGGACCGCGCCCTGAACGCCGCCGAAGATCAGGCCAAGCAGATGAAGGACGAATACATCAGCGTGGAGCATGTATTCCTCGGCATCCTGCAGCGCCCCGGCAAGGCAGCCGGTGAGCTGCTGCGCCAGTTCGGCATTACGCAGGAAAAATTCATGCAGCAGCTGTCCGCCGTCCGCGGCAACCAGCGCGTCACCAGCGACAACCCCGAGGAAACCTACAACGCCCTTGAGAAGTACGGCACCGATCTGGTCGCCGCCGCCAAGCAGAACAAGCTGGACCCGGTCATCGGCCGTGATGTGGAGATCCGCAACGTCATCCGCATCCTGTCCCGGAAACGCAAGAACAACCCTGTGCTGATCGGTGAGGCCGGCGTGGGCAAGACCGCCATCGCAGAAGGCCTGGCCCAGCGGATCGTGCGCGGCGACGTGCCCGAGAACCTGAAAGACCGCCGCATCTTCAGCCTGGATATGGGCGCGCTGGTCGCGGGCGCCAAGTACCGCGGCGAGTTTGAGGAACGCCTCAAGAGCGTGCTCAACGAGGTCAAGAAGAGCGAAGGCCAGATCATCCTGTTCATTGATGAGCTGCACACCATCGTGGGCGCCGGCAAGACCGACGGCGCCATGGATGCCGGCAACCTGCTCAAACCGCTGCTGGCCCGCGGCGAGCTGCACTGCATCGGCGCAACCACCCTGGACGAGTACCGCGAATATATTGAGAAGGATCCCGCCCTGGAGCGCCGGTTCCAGCCCGTCATGGTCAATGAACCCACCGTGGAGGATACCATCTCCATCCTGCGTGGCCTGAAGGAACGCTATGAGGTGTTCCACGGCGTCAAGATCCAGGATGGTGCATTGATTGCCGCCGCCACCCTGTCCGACCGGTATATCACCGACCGTTTCCTGCCCGACAAAGCCATCGACCTGGTGGATGAAGCCTGCGCCATGGTCAAGACCGAGCTGGATTCCATGCCCGCCGAGCTGGATGACCTGAACCATCATATCACCCAGCTGCAGATCGAGGAGGCCAGCCTGAAAAAGGAGACCGACCCCATGTCCCAGCAGCGCCTGGCCGCTCTGGAAAAAGAGCTGGCGGAACTGCGGGATGGCTTCAACAGCAAGAAGGCCCAGTGGGAGAACGAAAAGAACGCCATCGGCAAGGTGCAGAGCCTGCGTGCCGACGTGGAATCCACCAAGGCCGAGATCGAGAAAGCCACCCGCAACGGCGACTACGCCAAGGCCGGCGAACTGCAGTACGGCAAGCTGCCCAACCTGCAGAAAGAGCTGGAGGAGCAGGAGAAGCTGGCTGCCGAAAAGAAGGAAGCCAGCCTGCTGCGTGACCGTGTCACCGACGAGGAGATCGCCCGCATTGTGGCCCGCTGGACCGGCATCCCCGTGGAGAAGCTGGTGGAAGGCGAGCGGGAGAAGCTGCTCCGCCTGCCTGACGTGCTGCATCAGCGGGTGATCGGCCAGGATGAGGCTGTCCGCAAGGTGTCCGACGCCATTCTGCGTTCCCGTGCGGGCATTGCCAACCCCGGCCGCCCCATCGGCAGCTTCCTCTTCCTGGGTCCCACCGGCGTCGGCAAGACCGAGCTGGCCAAAGCCCTTGCCCAGGCATTGTTTGACGACGAGAAGAACCTCATCCGCATCGACATGACGGAATATATGGAGAAATTCAGTGTGTCCCGCCTGATCGGTGCGCCTCCGGGATATGTGGGCTATGAGGAGGGCGGTCAGCTGACCGAGGCCGTCCGCCGTCACCCGTACAGTGTGGTACTGTTCGATGAGGTGGAAAAGGCCCATCCCGACGTCTTCAACATCCTGCTTCAGGTGCTGGATGACGGTCGCATCACCGACAGCCAGGGACGTACCGTCGACTTCAAGAACACCATCATCATCCTGACGTCCAACCTGGGCTCCGACATCATCCTGGACGATCTGGAGCAGAGCCGTTCTCAGGGCAGCAACGAGCTGTCCGCCGATGCCCGCGAGAAGATCTCGCAGCTGCTCAAGCGGCAGTTCCGTCCCGAGTTCCTCAACCGTCTGGACGACATTGTCTACTACAAGAGCCTGACCCGCGAGGAGATCGGCAGCATCGTCGACCTGATGCTGAACGATCTGCGCAAGCGCCTGTCCGACAAGCAGCTCAATCTGGTTGTCACCGACGCCGCCAAGGCCTTCATTGTGGACAACGGCTACGACCCCATCTACGGCGCCCGTCCCCTCAAGCGGTATATCCAGGCCAACGTGGAGACCATGATCGCCAAGGAGATCATCGGCGGCAGCCGTGTGCCCGGCGACACCCTGACCGTGGACGTGGACAACAACGCCCTGGTCCTGCGCTGATCTTTCGCCGTTTCCCTTGTTCCTTATACAGCAAAGCCCCCGGCAGACCGGTTTTCCTTCCGGCCCGCCGGGGGCTTTTTGTGTGATTGCAAGGCTGTACGTTTGTCACAGAGAGGGGAACACGCTGCGCGGAGCCGCGGGCTCTCTCCCCTGCCCTGGCGGTTCATTGGCAGACAGGGCCGTCACTCCGTCTTCCAGAACATGCAGGAATACGGAGGCAGGTCGCTGCCGCCGCCGAAGTCGTGCACGTCGCCGGTGATGAGGTCAACAGCGCGGCCGGCCTCGGCGTTGAAGTCGGCATGATAGGTTTTGTCGTCGGCGTTGATGGCTACCAGCACACGGTCATCGCCACAGCGGCGTTCAAAGATCAGCTGTTTGGGCTGCACCATGACATTGCGGTAGCTGCCGCTGCACAGAGCCGGGCTGGCGGTGCGTGCTCCGGCCAGGGCAGTTATCCACTGGGTCAGCTCGTTTTCCTCCGGCTTGACGATCTCGGGACGCAGGGAGGGGTCGCCGTTTTTCTTGTCGCCCTCCACGCCCCACTCGCTGCCGTAGTAGACCGCCGGCGTGCCCGGCATGCCGAACAGCAGGCCATAGATGGGCTTGAGGCAGTTTTTATCGGTGAGAATGGTGGCAATGCGGCTGACATCGTGGTTGTCCACGAAGTTGAGCAGGTGCTTGCCGGTGTACAGGCACCACTGTTCCGAGCCGAACTGGCGGTTGAGGCTGTAAGAGATCTCATGCATATTGGCCGAGTTGAAGCTGGAATACAGCCCCTTGTAGCACTCATAGTTGGTGACCGAGTGGCAGGCATGGTCATTCATCCAGCGGTTGTAGTCGCCGTGGAGGGTCTCGCCCACCAGGGTGAATTCCGGTTTGAGGCCGTCAGTCACGCTGCGCAGCTCGGACAGGAAGCCCAGATTCAGGCAGTAGGCCACATCCAGGCGCAGGCCGTCGATGTCATAGTCCCGTACCCAGGAACGGACGGCGTCAAAGATATACTGGCGGACCTCAGGATTCTGGAGATTGAGCTTGACCAGCTCGTTGCAGCCTTCCCACGCCTCGTACCAGAAGCCGTCGCCGTAGTTGGTGTTGCCGTCAAAGGAGATGTGGAACCAGTCCTTGTACCGGCTGGCATGGCGGTTCTGGCGCACATCCTCAAAGGCCCAGAATCCGCGCCCCACATGGTTGAATACACCGTCCAGCATGACCTTGAGCCCCGCCTGATGCAAGGCATCACAGACCGTCCTGAGGTCCTCGTTGGTGCCCAGGCGGCAGTCCACCTGGTTGAAGTCCCGGGTGTCGTAGCCGTGGGCGTCGCTCTCGAACAGCGGGTTGAACAGCACACAGGTTGCGCCCAGGTCCTTGATATGGTCCACCCAATCCAGCACCCGCAGCAGACGGTGGGGGTGTTCCGGGTCGGGGCCTTCGTTTTTCAGCGGCGCGCCGCAGAGACCCAGAGGATAAATCTGATATACAACAGCATTGTCAAACCACATCATGCAACAGTCCTTTCTTTTGGCCGCCGTTTCCGCCGGGCGGCTGGCATCAGTCACTGCGCGCCCGCAAGAGCCAGCGGGCACGGTTCACACAAAGGAAATCCACACAAGGCGCAGCAGCACCACGGCGATCATGACCGCCGCTGCCACCTTCACCGTTTTGGAGACCTGCCTTTCCGGAAGATATTTTTTCCGGAGCCAGGAATAGAGTATTTCCGGTACAACGCAAAGGCAAACTGCAAGGCGGAGTTCCACCCTGCCCAGCACCGGTTCCGGCGCAAACACCAGAATCGCCCACAGCACCGTCAGGCAGAAAGCGACCAGGGCTCCCAGGGCAGTCAGCAGGACTTCCCTGCGTTTCCATCCCATAATACCATCCCCTGTTCAGTGCAGAAAGTGAAGCAGCGGGCGCAGCCGGCGGCGGTAGACCACCGCCATCCCCCGCAGCGCCGCATCGTATACAAAAAATGCCAGGTTTCCGGTGAGCAGCGTCACCGCCGTCAGCACCGTGCCGCCTGCGGTGAACTCCTCCATCAGGCCGGGCATCGGAAACACCACCAGCAGCAGCCCGTAACAGAGAACCACCGTCAGATCGAACACCGCCAGACGGCACAAAAACCGTACCGGGGCACTGTGCAGGCGGTCAATATGGCGTTTGAGCATGGGGTAAGGCCCCAGCACCAGCACATAGACCAGCGCCAGTTCCCGGTCGGGCACCAGCAGCAGCCCCAGTACCGAGGCGGCTGCCCAAGTCATCCAGGCGTACCGCTCGGGGCATTCGGCCAGCACGGGAAGAAGCGCCATCCCCGCCAGCATGGGCGCACAGTAGGTGGCCAGCGGAATCAGCCCGCCCATGGACAGTATGGCCACGCTCAGCGCTCCCAACACACCGCACAGCGCGATCCGGGAGGTACGGGTCCTGCGTCCCATGGAAGTTCAGCTCCTTTTTGCCCCTCGGGGACGCATCCATTATACCTTGTTGCGGGCCCCGATGCAATCGGATTTTGTGATTTTTTTGACGTATTATTCAAAATTTATTAAGATTGTACAATTTATTTATCGCCAAAATACAGATCCTGTGGTTTGTTTTTGTTTCTGCACCTCTTCAGCCGCCGTCCCGGGCCTCATACATTTCTTCCACCGTGCAGAAATGATATCCCTGTGCTGTGAACCAGTCGATGATCCCCGGCAGCGCTTCCACGGTGGCGCCGGTCCTGGCGGTGTCATGCATCAGCACCACACAGAGGTCGCGGCCCTCGGCACCGGAGCGGACATTTTCCAGGATCTGCGCCGCATCCGGATGGGAGGAGGTGGCGTCCTCCGCCGAGACGTTCCAGTCGATCCACTCATAGCCTTTTTCCTCACACTGGGCAATGAGACGCTTCATGATATCACTGCCGCCGTATTTGTGGCTGACCGTGTTGGTGCTCCCGCCGGGAAAGCGCAGCCAGTGAATGTTTTCCACCTCCACATAGGGGGAAATGGCCTGCCGCAGGGCCTTGATGTCCAGCCAGAAGTACTCGGTGTCGGCATAGATCCCGGCATAGCGGTGGCTGGCACTGTGCAGCGCCACCTGGTGGCCTTCCTGTACAACGCGCTGCAGTTCGGGCAGGTAATCCTGATTGACATCCTGGGCCGTCACAAAAAAGGTGGCGGGGACGTCCTTCTGTTTCAGAATGTCCAGAATCGGGGCAGTATTGGGGGAAGGTCCATCATCAAAGGTCAGGCAGACGATTTTAAGCATCATGGCCTCGGCGGCGCCATCTTCCGCCTTTCCCTGCACGGCAAAGACGTCGTTGGGGATGGTGTCCTCTTCCCCGGGTGCCAGGAGCCGCCCGCCCAGGTACAGCGCCAGCACACAGAGTGCCGCCAGCAGCACTGCCCCTACCCAGCATCGGCCCGCTTTTTTTGTCATGGCTTTTTCCTCCTCTCGGCATGGACCTGTTACCGCATCTCTATGCGGCCGGGCGGGCGGTTATCCCCCGGAGGGCAGTGCCGCCCGGATTTTACACCGCCGCCCCCTGTGCGCAGGCACCGGCATGTGCTATAATGACGGTAAGCACGCTGCGGGCGGGCTTGGAATCAAAACGCGGACAGGAGGGTTTCCCGCATGAAAATTGCATCCGATATCAGTGCCCTGATCGGGCATACACCTCTGGCATATCTGTCAAGATACTCGGCCTCCCAGGGGCTCGAGTCCCCCATCGTTGCCAAGCTGGAGTATTTCAATCCGGCCGGCAGCGTCAAGGACCGCGTGGCCAAGTCCATGCTGGACACCGCGGAACAGGAGGGCAAACTCTCCCCCGGTGCAGTCATCATTGAACCCACCAGCGGCAACACCGGCATCGGTCTGGCCGCCCTGGCCGCCGCCCGCGGCTATCGCGTCATCCTGACCATGCCCGAAACCATGAGCCTGGAGCGCCGCAACCTGCTCAAGGCCTACGGTGCCGAGATCGTCCTGACCCCCGGCGACAAGGGCATGGCCGGCGCCATCGAAAAGGCCAACGAGCTGGCTGCCGCCACACCGGGAAGCTTTGTTCCCGGACAGTTTGAGAATCCGGCCAATCCCGCCGCTCATATCGCCTCCACCGGTCCCGAGATCTGGCACGATACCTACGGTCAGGTGGACATCTTTGTGGCAGGCGTGGGTACCGGCGGCACCCTGACCGGCGTGGGACGTTATCTGAAACAGCAGAACCCCAATATCAAGGTGGTGGCGGTGGAGCCCGCCACCTCTGCGGTGCTGAGCGGCGGTAAGGCCGGACCCCACGGGCTGCAGGGCATCGGCGCGGGATTTGTGCCCGACACGCTGGACACCTCGGTTTATGACGAGGTCATTCCCGTCACCGACGAGGACGCCTACACCGCCGGGCGGGAGATTGCCCGCCGGGAAGGCTATCTGGTGGGCATTACCTCGGGCGCCGCAGCCTGGGCAGCCGTACAGCTGGCCCGCCGTCCCGAGAACAAGGGCAAGATGATCGTAGCCCTGATGCCCGATACCGGAGAGCGGTATCTCTCCACCCCCATGTTTGCCGAATGAGTCCCGGGCCGGGTGCCCAGCAAGGTTTTTTGGAAAAAAGACTTGACTTTTGACCGGCAGATGTGCTAACATTGCTTTTGCGATACCACGGAAACGTCGGTATCGCCTATGCGGAAGTGCTGGAATCGGCAGACAGGCACGTTTGAGGTGCGTGTGTCCATGACGTGTGGGTTCAAGTCCCATCTTCCGCACCAAGAAAAGAGCGCTGAGACGTTGGTCTCGGCGCTCTTTTCATATTCTCACATATTTTTTTGCCAAGAAATCCCCGCCCGGCAGGATGGTATCTGCCGGGCGGGGATTTCTCTTGTTTTGTTCGGATTTTTTCGGCCGATCAGGCGCCGAAACGCTTCTGCCTCCCCTGCATGCGCCGGGACTGTGCCGCGCGGAAGGGACGGCTGCGGTCACCGCGGCCTTGATTTCCTTTGCTACGGTCTTGCCGGCAAAACTTGTCCTCTGCCGCTTTGCCCGCATGATTCGGGCAGCGGCCGGAATGTCGGATCCCCGTTCCTCATATTTCTGTATGCTCCAAAGGCAGTTTCTGTCCGTGCCCGGGTGCGGCGTTTCCTTTTCCGCCGGTCATCTGCTGTCCGGGCCAGTGCTCCTTTTGCAGCATATGCACCAGGCTTTTCAGCACCGGGTCGTTCTGCAATGCCTTTGCCTTGTAGTAGACGCCGAAGGAGGCCTCCTCCGCCCCCTGCATGGGAATGCGCACGATGGATGCCGCAGGCGGGAGGAAAAGATCCGGCAGCACCGATACCCCAAAGCCCGCTTCCACCAGCACCACTGCAGCCTCCGCCGACTCACAGAAGTACAGCTGGGCCGGGCCCCGGTCCCCGATCAACTGGCCCTGCATCTGGGCGGCCTCCAGGCGGGCCCGGGCAGGGTCCAGCAGCACCAGGCGGTATGGTTCCAGCTGTTCAGGCGTGAGGCTTTCGTTTCCGGCCAGCGGATGGTCCGCCGCACAGATTCCCACCATGGGCACACGGCACAGTTCCCGGTAGACCGACCGGGTCCCCTTGGGCGGCTCCGATTGTCGGAACGCCAGGACAAGATCTACCTCCCCCTCCTCCAGCATGCGGTGGAGATGGGGAAACGGCACGGTGCGCAGGCTGGGATGAAGATCGGGATACTGCTGCGCCAGCCGCCGGAGCAGCGGCGACAGCAAAAACAGCTGGGCATAGCCATGGCATCCCACCGCTAGTGTGCGGACCGCATCCTGCCCCGGATGCTCAAACCGCTTTTTGGCCTGGATTGCAATGTCCACCATCCGCCGGGCATCGTCCAGGAAGGCCAGTCCCTCCCCGGTGATGCGCACGATGCGGGTGGTGCGGTGAAACAGCGTCACGCCCAGTTCCTTTTCCAGCGAGTGGATCTGCTGAGTGACCGCGGGCTGGGTGACATGCAGCTGCTCCGCCGCCCGGGCAAAGCTGAGCGTCTGTGCAACGGCCAGAAAACAGGCCAGCTGAAAGGTATTCATGGCGTCCTCCTGTGAAACATCCCGAAAAGATCCCGGCAAGTCCCGGCAAGTTATTAATAAGTTTTCATTATCAATGATAGAATTTTCTGAATTCACATTCAAGGCGGAATCAGTATAATAGTCAACAGGCGAACCGTTCGCTTGCGTACGATTTGCCCGATGCAGACACATCCGGACAGGAGGGAATCATCATGTCCACCGAGCTCATTCCGCTTTTGCGGCAGCTGAACCTGCAGCTGGAACAGTGCGGGCGCGCGCAGATGCAGCCGCTGGGGTTATCCACCTCGGAGGGGCTGACGCTGTGCTACCTTCTGCGCCACAGCGAAAGCGACCTCTGCGCTGCCCAGCTCCACGAACGGCTGGGCGTATCCAAAGCGGCATTGTCGGCCACGCTCAAATTCCTGTGCCGCAAAGGCTATCTGGAGACGGCGGTCTTTCCCGATGACGACCGGAAAAAGCGTATTCTGCTCACCCCCAGGGCGCAGCAGCTGCGGCACCGCGTGGAGGAGCAGATGACCGGACACAGCATCGCGCTCTGCCGGGGTATCCCGCCCGGAGAACTGGATGCTGCCGAGCGTGTGCTGGTTGCACTGCTTCACAATCTGAGAGAATTCAACACAGGGAGGAAAACCATATGATAAAAACACTGTTGGCACAGATCCGGCAGTACCGGACGGCATCCCTGCTGGCGCCGCTGTTCACCGGGCTGGAAGTGCTGATGGAGGTGCTGATCCTCTTTGTGACCGCCTCCATCATCGACAAGGGCATCGAGGCCGGAGACCTGGGCCAGGTCTACCGCTACGGACTTCTGATGCTGTGCATGGCATTTTTCAGTCTGGTGTTCGGCGTGCTGGCCGGGCGCTATGCCGCCCATGCGTCGTCGGGCTTTGCCTGCAATCTGCGCGACGCCATGTATCAAAACGTGCAGACCTTCTCCTTTTCCAACATCGACAAATTTTCCACTGCGGGCCTTGTCACCCGCATGACCACCGACGTCACCAACCTGCAGAATGCCTACCAGATGATCCTGCGCATTGCGGTGCGTGCTCCGCTGATGCTCATCTGCAGCATGGTCATGTGCTTTTTCATCAGCGCACGGCTGAGTCTCGTCTTTCTGGCCGCCATCGTGGTGCTGTCGGCGGCGCTCATTGCCATCATGCTGCGCACCACCCGCATCTTCAACGAGGTGTTCCGCCGCTACGACGACCTGAACGCCAGCGTGCAGGAAAATGTATCGGCCATCCGGGTGGTCAAGGCCTTTGTCCGGGAGGATCACGAGAACGCCAAATTCAAACAGGCCGCCGACAACCTCTATCGCCTGTTCGTCAAGGCGGAGGGTCTGCTGGCATTCAACAACCCTGTCATGATGCTGGTGGTCTACGGATGCATCCTGGCACTGTCCTGGTTCGGTGCCCACTTTATTGTGATCGGCAGTTTGACCACCGGCGAGCTGACTTCCCTGTTCAGCTACGTCATGAGCGTTCTCATGAGCCTGATGATGCTTTCCATGATCTTCGTCATGATCACCATGAGCGCCGCCAGCGCCCGGCGTATCGCGGAGGTGCTGGACGAGCGCCCCGACCTGGCCGCTCCCGCCGCCCCCGACACCGAGATTCCCGACGGTAGCATCGACTTTGACCACGTCAGCTTCTCCTACAAGCACGGCAGCGGTGAAAAGACTCTGCAGGACATCGACCTCCATATCAGGGCCGGCGAGACGGTGGGCATCATCGGCGGAACCGGCTCGGGCAAATCCAGCCTGGTCAACCTGATCAGCCGTCTGTACGACGTGGACGACGGCAGCGTCAAAGTCGGCGGCAAGGATGTCCGCAACTACGACATGGAACTGCTGCGGGATCAGGTGGCGGTGGTTCTGCAGAAAAACGTCCTCTTCACCGGCACCATTCTGGACAACCTCCGCTGGGGTAAGGAGGACGCCACCCTGGAAGAATGTCAGGAGGCCTGCCGCCTGGCCTGTGCCGACGAATTCATCCAGCGCTTCCCCGACAAGTACGACACCTGGATCGAGCAGGGCGGCACCAACGTGTCCGGCGGTCAGAAGCAGCGGCTCTGCATCGCCCGCGCCCTGCTGAAAAAGCCCAAGATCCTGATTCTGGACGACTCCACCAGTGCGGTGGACACCGCCACCGACGCCAGCATCCGCCGGGCCTTTGCCCGGAGCATTCCCGGCACCACCAAGCTGATCATTGCCCAGCGCATTTCCAGTGTGCAGGACGCCGACCGGATCCTGGTGCTGGATAATGGCAGGGTCAGCGGCTTTGACACCCACGATAACCTGCTGAAAAATAACCCCATCTACCGGGAGATCTGCGAAGCACAGAGCAGCGCCGGCGGCGACTTCGACCAGCCCGGCGACAGCGGAAAGGACGGTGCGCAATGATGCCCCATACCATGACTGTTCCAAAGAAACCCGCCGACGTCCGGCAGCTTGCCTCCACCCTGGGCCGGGTGCTGGGTTACATGCTCAGAAATTACAAGTTTTCCTTTTTTATGGTGGTGGTCTGCATTCTGGGTTCGGCACTGGCTTCCGTCCAGGGGGTGCTGTTCACCCAGCGGCTCATTGACGATTACATCACACCCCTGACCCGTTCCGCCGATCCCGACTACGGGCCGCTGGCCGCCGCCCTGCTGCGGGTCGCGTTCTTCTACGCGGTGGGCATCCTGTGTGCCTACGGCTACAACCGCATCATGGTCAACATCAGCCAGGGCACCATGCGCAATCTCCGCGTGGAGCTGTTCCAGCACATGGAATCCCTCCCCATCCGTTACTTCGACACCCACGCCCACGGCGACATCATGTCGGTCTACACCAACGATGTGGACACCCTGCGCCAGCTCATCAGCCAAAGCATTCCCCAGGTCATCAACTCCCTGGTGACCGTCATCACCTCCTTTGTGAGCATGCTGGTGCTGGACATTCCCCTGACGCTGCTCACCCTGGCCATGATCGCCGTCATGCTGCTGGTCACCTCCCGCATTGCCGGGCGTTCCGCCCTCTACTTTTCCCGCCAGCAGAAGGACCTGGGCGCCGTCAACGCCTACATTGAGGAGATGATGGAAGGCCAGAAGGTGGTCAAGGTCTTCTGCCACGAGAAAAAAAGCATCCAACAGTTCCGCAAGCTCAACGACGCCCTGCGGGACAGTGCCGACAAGGCCAACACCTTCTCCAACCTGACCATGCCCATCAACGCCAACCTGGGCAACATCAGCTATGTGCTGTGTGCCGTCATCGGCGCGGTGCTGGCTCTGAACGGCTACGCCGGGCTGACCCTGGGCACTCTGGTCTCCTTTCTTACCCTCAACAAAAACTCCACCCAGCCTGTCAGCCAGATCAGCATGCAGACCAATGCCATCGTTATGGCCATGGCCGGCGCCAAGCGGATTTTTGACCTGATGGATGAACAGCCCGAGACCGATGAGGGCTACGTCACCCTGGTCAATGCCCGGGAAAAGGCCGACGGTACACTGGAGGAGTACCCCCAGCGCACCAACGTCTGGGCCTGGAAACATCCTCACCACGACGGCACCGTCACCTACACCCGGCTGCTGGGCAATGTCACTTTTGACGGGGTGGACTTCGGCTACGACCCGGGCAAGATCGTGCTGCATGACATCCGTCTCTACGCCGAGCCGGGCCAGAAGATCGCCTTTGTGGGCTCCACCGGCGCCGGCAAGACGACCATCACCAACCTGATCAACCGGTTTTACGACATCGCCGACGGCAAGATCCGCTATGACGGCATCAACATCAACAAGATCAAAAAGGCCGATCTGCGGCACAGTCTGGGCATCGTTTTGCAGGACACGCACCTGTTCACCGGCACCGTCATGGAGAACATACGCTACGGACGGCTGGATGCCACCGACGAGGAGTGCATGGCGGCAGTCAGGCTGGCCAACGCCGACGGTTTCATCCGCCGCCTGCCCGACGGCTACAACACCATGCTCACCGGCGACGGCGCCAACCTGAGCCAGGGCCAGCGCCAGCTGCTGGCCATCGCCCGGGCGGCGGTGGCCGACCCGCCGGTGCTGATCCTGGACGAG
>CALXHO010000028.1 GCA_944388125.1 uncultured Gemmiger sp.
GATCTACAAGGAACTGCTCATCGACGACAAGTTCCTGCCGGTCAAGTCGGCCATCGCCCAGATCAGCGGCTTCAAGGACAAGCTCCTTTCTCCCGCCGATGTGGCAGCCCAGCCCGCCGCCAACACCAAGGCGGCGCTGGTGTCCAAGCTGTACACCGCCTACGCCAAGCGCCTGCGGGATAACGGCGCCATGGACTTTGACGACCTGATCTACCATACGGTCCAGATGCTCAGAACCGACGCCGAGGCCCGCCAGTATTACCAGCAGAAATTCCGCT
Source organism: uncultured Gemmiger sp. (assembly GCA_944388125.1). Taxonomy (GTDB): domain Bacteria; phylum Bacillota; class Clostridia; order Oscillospirales; family Ruminococcaceae; genus Gemmiger. Next base: position 279 of record CALXHO010000028.1, read on the forward strand.
ATGTCCTGGTGGACGAGTACCAGGACACCAGCGTGGCCCAGTTCCATCTGGTGCGGCTTTTGGGCGGCGGCTATAACAACGTCTGCGTCGTCGGCGATGACGACCAGTCCATCTACCGCTTCCGCGGCGCCACCATCGAGAATATTCTCAGCTTTGAGCAGCATTTCTCGGGGGCAAAGACCATCCGTCTGGAGCAGAACTACCGCTCCACCGCCAACATCCTGAACGCCGCCAACAGCGTCATCAAGAACAACAACGGCCGCAAGGGCAAGACCCTGTGGACCGAAAACGGCGACGGCGCCAAGATTCACCACTACACCGCCACCAACGAGCAGGACGAGGCCAGCCACATTGCCGAGATTATCGGCGAGCATCTGCGGGAAGGCGCCACCCTTCGGGACCATGCGGTACTCTACCGGATGAACGCCCAGTCCAACCCCGTGGAAACCTACTTCGCCCGGGCGGGCATCCCGTACCGTATTGTGGGCGGCCAGCGCTTCTTTGACCGCAAGGAAGTCAAGGACATCAACTCTTACCTGGCCGTGATCGTCAATCCCCGGGATGACGTCCGCCTGCGCCGCATCATCAATGAGCCTTCCCGCAAGATCGGCAACACCACCATCGAGAAGATCGCCGAGCTGGCCGGGGCAAAGGGCGTCCCCATGATGGAGATCATCGCCCACACCGAACTCTATCCCGCACTGGGCCGGGCAGCGGGGGCGCTGAACAGCTTCTACACCATGTACAGCGACCTGTGCCGCAAGGCAACCACCATGGCGCTGGATGAGTTCATGGGTGAGGTCATTTCCAAGACCGGCTATGAGGCCATGCTCAAAGCCCAGGGCGAGGAAGGCCAGACCCGCCTGGAAAACCTGGGCCAGTTGGTGTCGTCCATCAAGACCTATGCCGACCAGAACGGCGAGGACGCCACCCTCTCGGGATTCTTGGAGGAAGTCGCCCTCATCAGCGACCTGGACTCCTACGACGAAAACTCCGATGCGGTGGTCATGATGACGCTGCACTCGGCCAAAGGTCTGGAGTTCCCCTACGTCTTTATCGTCGGCATGGAGGACGGCATCTTCCCCGGGGAACTCTCCCGCTACAATGAGGAGGACATGGAGGAGGAGCGCCGCCTCTGCTACGTGGGCATTACCCGCGCCAAGAAGGAACTCTACCTCTCGTCGGCCCGCAGCCGCATGATGTTCGGCCGGACCCAGCGCAACCAGCCGTCCTGCTTCCTCAGTGAGCTGCCTCCCGACCTGCTCGACGCTACCGAAAGCCCGGAACTGGAATACAGCAGTGGTTTCGGGGCCGGTTACGGCAGTTACAGCTACAATGTCCCCGGCGGGCGCAGCGGCTACTCCGGTGCATCCCGCGGCTACCTCAACAGCGAGTACAACCGCCCGGCACAGGGCGGCTTCGGGGCGGGATATGCCTCCCGGGGCGGCTTCAGGAGCGGCTTCTCGGTCAGCGGCGGCCACGAAAGCCCCAACTTCGAGGGTGGCCGCCACAGCGTTCCGTCCTCTGGCTTCGGCGCGGGCTACGGCCGCACCAACCACCACTCGGGCACACCTGCCAGGGCAGCCGGGGCGGGCACTTCCTCCCTGACCGCCATGCAGAATCAGCCGTCGTCCAAGCCCAAAAAGGCAGCCGGATTTGCCCCCGGAGATCTTGTGGATCACAAGGTGTTCGGCCGGGGCAAGGTGCTCAAGGTCACGCCGGTGGCGGGGGACTGCATCGTCGAGATCCAGTTCGACCGCGTCGGCGTCAAAAAGACCATGGCCAACTACGCCCCGCTGCAGAAAATCGAGGAATAAACACACGTCCGGCAGGCCGTTTCGGATCAAAAGCGGCCCGCGGCACCATAAAGAGGAACCAACATGCTTGTCAATCTGATCGCCCATACCAACGACCCGGAAAAGACGGTGGCAGCGGCTGCCAAGCTCTGCTATTCCGACGCCCACATCGAAACGCTGCTGGAGGGACTTACCCCTGAAAAGACTGCTGCCTTTCTGCAAAAGCTGTCGGACTTCGGCCATGCCAGCCCCATCGAACACGCCAGCTTTACCTTCGGTATTGAGGGGGTCTCCCGCACCTTCCTGGCGCAGGTCACCCGCCACCGTATCGCCAGCTTCAGCGTCCAGAGCCAGCGCTATGTCCGGCTGGAGGACTTCCGCTATGTCATCCCGCCGGAGATCGAGTGCATCCCCGAGGCCAGGGCCAAATTCATCGAGGCCATGAACCTGGATGCGGCCAAGTATCTGGAACTGGTCAAAAGCCTGGAGGACGCCCACACCGCCCGCCTGATGGCGGAGGGGCTGGACGAGAAAAAAGCCCGGGCCAAGGCCTCCAAGCAGGCCAATGAGGACGCCCGCTTTGTGCTGCCCAACGCCTGCGAGACCAAGATGGTCATGACCATGAACTGCCGCAGCCTGATCAATTTCTTCAATCTGCGCTGCTGCAACCGTGCCCAGTGGGAGATCCGTGCCGTGGCGGATGAGATGCTCCGCCTGGTGCTGCCGCTGGCCCCGCATATCTTTGCCCAGGCGGGCCCCCGCTGCCTGACGGGGCCCTGCCCGGAGGGCGCTATGTGCTGCGGCAAAATGGCCGAGGTGCGGGATAAATACGCCAAGCTCAAGGAAGAGGCATTGCAAAATGGGTAAACTCATTATTATGGAAGGCCTGGACGGCTCGGGAAAGGGCACGCAGGCGGAACTGCTGGCCCGGCGTCTGACGGAGCAGGGAAGAACCCTGCGCAAGATCACCTTCCCGGATTACGCCAGCGATTCCTCCGCCCTGGTGCGGATGTACCTGGCCGGCAAATTCGGGGACAAGCCCGACGACGTCAACCCCTATGCGGCGTCCAGCTTTTACTCGGTGGACCGCTACGCCAGCTACAAGATGAACTGGGGCGGTTTTTACCAGGATGGCGGCCTGGTCATCTCCGACCGCTACACCACCAGCAACGCGGTGCACCAGTGCGCCAAGCTTCCCCCGGAACAGTGGGATGCCTTCCTGGACTGGCTGTTTGATTTTGAATATCACAAGATCGGCATTCCCGAACCGGACCGTGTGATTTATCTGGCGGTTGACCCTGAGGTCTCCCAGCGGCTGATGACGGCCCGCTACCATGGGGACGAGAGCAAAAAGGACATCCAGGAAAAGGACACCGAGTACATGGCCCGGGCCCGTGCAGCAGCCGAGTACTGTGCAAAGACGCTGGGCTGGCGGCGCATCGAATGTACCCGGGTGCAGGACGGCGTCAAGACAATGCTGCCGGTGGAGACGATCCACCAGCGTATTCTGGATGAACTGAAAGATCTCCTGTAAAACCAGTCATTGCCCTGCCGCGGGGCAGAAAGGAAGGTGCCCATGCTGCGCAAAGCAACGGACGCAGATCTCGAGATGCTCACGGCTTTCCGCCATGAGGCATACGGCGGCAGCCGTACCGAGATCGCGGGGTGGCTGCAACATATTGTGGGGATGGATAACATCCTTTTGGTGGAACAGCCCGGCGGAGAAAGCGGACAAACGCCTGTCTCCATGCTGTGTGCCGTTCCGGTAGAGACAGAGGGACGGCGGGGAATCTGGTTCTGCGGCATGGCAACCCGCCCGCAGTACCGGGGCAGGGGGCTTATGACCCATCTGCTGGACGGCTGCATCAAGGCGTATGCGGCCAGCGGCTATGAGTTCGCCGTTGTGGTGCCGGAAAAATCCCGTGCTGCCGCCAAGTTCCGGACCATGGAATTCAAGGATTCCTTTTCCCTGCGGGTGCTCAACCGCCCCATCAACCGAAACCTCTGGGCGCGGGCAGAGTTTGACACCATGACGGTGAAAAAACTCATGGAGACACGGCTGCGCTATCAGCCCGGCTGTGTCACCCTGCCCGAGACCAGCATGAATGAGATGGTCTCCCAGCTGTATCACCGCGGCGCCACCATTGTGGCGAATCAGCGCGGGTACGGTATCTATTTTGTGCGGGAGGATCTGCTTCAGTTTATTGAGATTCAGGCGGACAACGACCATTCGGCCGATGTTTTGCTGGAAGCCGCGCGGGAGCGCACCGGCTGCACCCATGCGCAGCTTTTACTGACGGAAAACCAGTCCCTGTTTCTGGGGGCGGGCAAGCGCTGCGGATACGGAATGATCCGTTTTCTGCAAAAGCCTTTTCCGTTGTCGGACGTATATTTCCGCCTGCTGTTGTGATGCGGGCCCTGTTTAAAGGAGTGTAAAACGTATGAGGATCCAGAGAAACACAAGCGGACAGCCTTCCAACCCGGCAGGCCGCACGCCGCGTCCCGCTGCACAGAACAAGGAACAGCAGCCGGTCCAGCCCAAGCCGGTCCCGCAGCCCGACTTTGAGCCGGAAGAGCCGGAAGAGTACGAAGAATATGATGATGAAGAGGAGGAAGCTCCCCGCCGCCGTCGGTTCCCCATTGCGCTCATCATCGTTGTGGTGTTCCTGGCCCTGGTGGTTGCTGCAGGCTGGCAGGTACTTCAGCTTTACAACGAGGTGGGAGGCCGTACCGGCACGCTGGGAAGTGAGGTGACCGTCACCATTGAGGAGGGCGCCAACGCCAACCAGATTGCCCGTCAGCTGGCAGAGGCCGGCGTTGTCCAGCATGAGTGGCTGTTCCGCATGTACGCCCAGTACAGCGGCAAGGCCAGCCAGCTGCAGCCCGGCGAGGTCACACTGCGCTCCGGCATGTCCTACAATGATATTCTGCAGCAGCTGTCGCAGCAGCGGGTCTTCCGCAAGACGGTCACTGTGACCTTCCCCGAAGGCTACACGGCGGTGGCCATTGCCCAGCTGATGGAGCAGAACGGTCTGTGCACGGCGTCGGATTTCCTGGCCTGTGCCAACGGCGATGCCTACACCGAAAAGGACGGCAGCCAGGCGGTGGCGGATTTCAGTGACTACGATTTCTGGAACCAGATCCCCGACAAGGAGGGCCGCCTGCTGAAGTGCGAGGGCTATCTCTTCCCCGACACCTACGAGTTCTTCGAGGACGATACCATCCAGAATTATGTCCGCACCTTCTATAATCAGTTCCAGAAGGTGATCTCCGGCATGACCGACCAGATTGACGCCAACCCGGACGACTGCATCAACTCCATCGACGACGCGGTGATCCTTGCCTCCTTCATCCAGGAGGAAGCCGGCATGGAGTCGGAGGATGCCAAGGTTTCCGCCTGCTTCCATAACCGTCTGGAAAGCACCGATCCCCAGTGGTCGGACCATCGTCTCGAGTCCAACGCTTCCAGCTATATCACCAATGACGCGGACAACAACTATCTGTGGAACTCTCCCATGGCCGAGTATATGGGCTGGGTGGAGGCTGGCGCCATCCCCAACGAGGTCCTGGCCGCCTACGACACCTACCGCATCAGCGGTCTGCCTGCCGGAGCCATCTCCAACCCGGGCAAGGCCGCCATTGAGGCAGCACTCAACCCCGATCAGGAGTATATCGACGAAGGCTACTACTTCTTTGTCACCGGCAACCCCAACGGAGACTACCCCGGCGAGTATTTCTATGCCAAGACCGCCGATGAACACGCCGCCAACGTGGCAAAGGCCGGCTGGTGATCGGCCGCAGCAGAACTAAAATTTGGGAGGAACCACCATGCTTTCACAGCCGGAACTGCTTTCCCCGGCAGGCAATCTTGAAACACTGAAATATGCGGTGCTGTTCGGCGCCGATGCCGTCTACTGCGCGCTGCCGGAGTTCGGCATGCGCGCCGCCCCCGTCAACTTCACCCCGGAGGAACTGGCCGAGGGCTGCATCTTCGCCCATGCCCGGGGCAAGAAAGTCTACCTGACCCTCAACACCCTGCCCACCAATGAGGAGCTGGACCGCCTGCCCCAGGCCATCCGCGATGCAGCGGCTGCGGGGGTGGATGCCTTCATCGTGGCGGATCTGGGCGTTGTGGAGATGGTCAAGCAATATGCTCCCGATGTGGATATCCACTTTTCCACCCAGGCAGGCATCGCCAACTACGCAGCGGCCACAGCTGCCTGGCATCTGGGGGCCAAGCGGGTGGTGCTCTCCCGGGAGCTCACTCTCACCGAGATCGCCCAGATCCGGGAAAACACCCCGCCTGAACTGGAACTGGAAGCCTTTGTCCACGGCGCCATGTGTATGAGCGTCTCGGGCCGCTGTCTGCTGTCCAGCTATATGACGGGCCGCAGCGGCAACCGGGGCGAGTGTGCCCAGCCCTGCCGCTGGAAATACTATCTGGTGGAGGAACGCCGCCCCGGTCAGTATATGGAGATCGGGGAGACGGACAGCGGCAGCTATATCCTCAACGCCAACGACCTGTGCACCGCGCCGTTCATTGATCTGATCTGCAAGGCGGGCATTGACTCGCTCAAGATCGAGGGCCGGGCCAAGACCTTCTACTATGTGGCGTCAGTGACCAGTGCCTACCGCCGCGCCCTGGATGCCTACCTCAAAAATCCCGCGTCGGACAGCTTCGACCTGCCCGACGACGTCATCGACGAGCTGAACCGTACCAGCCACCGCCACTACTCGCCGGGCTTCTACTTCGGCAAGGAGCAGGCGCTGCAGACGCCCTCCCACACCTATGTGCGTGACTGGGATTTCATCGGTACGGTGGATTCCTGGGAGAATGGCATTGCCAGCTGCACCCAGCGGGGACGCTTTTTCCTGGGCGACACGCTGGAGGCATTGCAGCCCGACGGCACCGTGGTGTCCATCACTCCCGAGTGGATCAGGAATGAGGCGGGGGAGGAGGTCAACGCCACCCCGCACCCCATGATGCACTACACCATTCCCTGCCAGGTGGAGCTCATGCCCTACACGCTGCTGCGCGCCCCCAAAAAGCCCTGCCCCACCGAGGAAGCCGACCCCAATGCCGACACCACTTTCTGCTGTACCGACTGCTGAGTGGCCAATGATTGTGAGGAAAAACCATGGATTTTGAAACGCTGAAACAGGAGTGCCTGGCCTGCCGCCGGTGCGGTCTGTGTGAGACGCGGCACAATGTGGTGTTCGGCCAGGGTGTGCCCGATGCCGAGATCATGTTCATCGGGGAAGGCCCCGGCGCCAATGAGGATGAGCAGGGCCTGCCCTTTGTGGGCCGCAGCGGTAAGCTGCTGGACAGCTACCTGGAGGCCATCGGCCTCAGCCGGGACAAAAACATTTTCATTGCCAACATCGTCAAGTGCCGCCCGCCCCAGAACCGGGACCCTCTGCCCGAGGAATCGGCAGCCTGTATGCCCTGGCTGCGGGAGCAGTTCCGCATTCTGCGCCCCAAGATCGTGGTTTGCCTGGGGCGGATCTCTGCCCAGCAGATGATCGACCCCAAGTTTTCGGTCACCAAGGACCATGGCAAATTCTTTGAAAAACAGGGGACTTTGTTCATGGCCACCCTGCATCCGGCGGCACTTTTGCGCAACCCCAACAACAAGCCGCTGGCCTTCGGAGATTATGTCGCTCTGCGGGATAAGATCCACGAAGTCTGTGACCACACCTATCCAGACGGAGAATGACCTTGCCGCCGCCCGCTGCCGTGCCGATTGGCTCAGGCGGCGGGCGGTCTGTGTTTTTTGCGTGGTGACACGGGGCCGACTTTTCGCATAGGATGGGACACACCTGTGGTTTTGGCAAAAAAAGGAGGCTGCTTCCTATGCAAAAGACACCTGTTCTGGATTTCTTTCTGGGCGCACTGTCGCCCTCCGGCTTCTCCGGCTGGTTTGCCGAGGCTGCCGCCGAACCGGGCGCAAAACCCCGGCTCATCAAGGCGGGACCCGGCTGCGGTAAGTCCACCTTTATGCGCTGCATCGGGGAAGAGGGAGCAAAAACTGCTCCGGACAGTGCCATGGTGGAACAGATCCACTGTTCCAGTGACGCAGACAGCCTGGATGGTGTCCGTCTGCCCGACGGTACCCTTTATCTGGATGCCACCGCACCGCATACCCTTGACTGCAAATATCCCGGTGCGGCCGAGCGGGTGGTCAGCTTTTACGATACCCTGGATAACACCTATCTGGAGGAGCGCAGCGCCGAGATTCTGGCCCTGGGAAGTCAGAACAGCGAACTGCTGCAGCGTGCGGCAGCGGATTTTGCTCTGGCATGCGGCCTTTTGCAGCGTCGCCGCCAGTATGCGGCACGGACACTGGATGCTGAAAAGCTGGATCGCTTTACAGCACGCCTGGCCGCCCGCCTGATGCCCCGCCGCCGCGGCTGCAGGCCCGGTACCCAGCGCATCCGTCTGCTCAGTGCTCCTACGCCGGATGGGATCCGGGTGTTTTCGGATACGGTGACCAGCGCGGCGGACACCATCTATGTGGTGCATGACGCCTATGGCGTCGCTTCCGCCCGGATGATGAAGCATCTGGCCGACCGGGCGCGTCAGGCCGGGCATGAGGCTTACGTCTGCCGCTGTGCTTCCGACCAGCGCCGGATCGATCATCTGCTGCTGCCCGGGCTGCGACTGGCATTCTTGACCTCCAACACCTGGCATCCCATGAACTTTCCGGGGCAGAAAAATATCCATGCCGCCCGGTTCATGAACGGCCGCCAGCTGGCGGCACGGCGGGGCGCCCTCCAATACCAGAAGCGCATCGCCTCCCAGCTCATTGCCCGGACCTGCCAGACCCAGGCCGAGGCCAAGCGCATCCATGACGAGCTGGAAAAGTACTATATCCGAGCCACCGATTTTCAGGCGGTGGACGCCATCCGCGCCCGGCAGGAAGCCGAGCTTTTTACACAGGAATAAGGACAACAAAACCGGAAAGGCAGGAAAACGGGAATGGAACAGCAGCAAGACTTGTCGCTGACATTGCCGGTGCGGCAGCTGGTGGAGTTTTTGCTTCGCCGCGGCAGCATCGACAACCGTTTCACCGGCTTTGACCGCGCAAACGAGGGGGCACGCCTGCACCGCAAACTGCAGCGCGCCGCCACCGCAGAGCACCCCGACTACAAAGCCGAGGTGTTTTTGCGTTACCAGATGGCTGCCGCCCAGGTGGATTACACCATTGAAGGTCGGGCCGACGGGATTTTCACGGCGCCGGACGGGATTGTCACCATCGACGAGATCAAGACGACGGCGCTGCCTTCCAATGCCATCACGGGGGAGCAGTCCCCCGAACACTGGGCCCAGGGACAGGTCTACGCCTGTATTTACGCTGAGCAGAACGACCTGCCTGCAGTCCGGGTGCAGCTGACCTACTACCAGATCGACGAGGAGCTGACCCTGCGCTTCTCCCATGACTACACCCGGCAGCAGCTGGCGGAGATCGTCACCGGTCTGCTGGAGCAGTATGCCCCCTGGGCCCGCCGGGCCGCACGGTGGAAGGAAGCGCGGCGGGAAAGCCTGGCCGCCATGCGGTTCCCCTTTGAGAGCTACCGCCCCGGCCAGCGCGCCATGCTCACAGCGGTGTACAAAACCTGCGCTGAGGGGGGACAGCTTCTCTGTCAGGCGCCTACCGGCATCGGCAAGACAATCAGTGTGCTGTTTCCGGCACTCAAGGCCATGGGGGAGGGCGGCCCGGTCTTTTACCTGACTGCCCGGGGCACCACCCGCGCCGCAGCCGAAAACGCCCTGGCAACATTGCACCGGGCAAACCCGGGGCTGTCGCTGCGCAGCATTACCCTGACGGCCAAGGAGAAGATCTGCCTGACCGAGACCCACGAGTGCACGCCGGAGGCCTGTCCCTACGCCAACGGCTACTATGACCGCATCAAAGATGCTTTGTGGGAGGCACTGGATGCCGATACCCTAACCGCCCGAACACTGACACAGACGGCCCAGAAGCATACGGTCTGCCCCTTTGAGATGGGGCTGGATCTGAGCCTGTGGTGTGACGTCATCATTGGAGACTACAACTATCTGTTTGACCCGGTGGTCAGCCTCAAACGCTTTTTTGAGTCGGCGGGAGATTATCTTTTCCTGGTGGATGAAGCCCACAATCTCCCTGACCGGGCCCGGGACATGCATACCGAATCCCTGCTGAAAAGTGAGTTCACCACGGCCAAAAAGCTGCTGGGCAAGGGGAAAAGCCGGCTCAAGGCTGCCATCCAGAAGGTGAACAATGCCCTGCTGGAATGGCGTCACCGCTGTGAGGAGGAGGGCGGTTCCGCCAAGACCCTCATCCGCCCTGACCGGGACGAGGAACTGGACCGCCTGCTCAACCGCCTGTGTGAGCCGCTGGAGGCCTGGCTGGACGAACACCGCACCCCCGACGAGACACACGGGGCGCTCCTGCAGCTTTATTTCGATGTGCGGGCCTGGCTGCGGGTGGCCGAAACTTTTGACGACCATTTTGTACTGCAGGCTACGGCCTTCGGCAGCGATGTGCGCCTGACCCAGCTGTGCCTGGATCCCAGCGCCTTTCTGCAGCAGAACTTTTCCCTGGGGCGGGCGGCGGTGCTGTTTTCCGCTACATTGGCTCCGCCGTCCTACTATAAGGACCTGTGCGGTCTGCCGGAGGCCCGGGCTGTGGCATTGAAAAGCCCCTTCCCCCAGCAGAATCTTGCCCTCTACTGTGCCTGCGATGTCAGCACCCGCTACCGTGACCGGGACGCCGCCTGCGACCGGGTGGCCGACTACCTGGCGGGGATGGTGGCAGCCAGGACCGGCAACTATATCGCTTTTTTCCCCAGCTATCTCTATCTGGATAAAGTACGTGCCGCCTTTGAGGAACGTCATCCCGAAATCCCGGTGCTCATCCAGCAGAGTGCCCTGGACGAGGCCGGGCGGGAGGAATTCCTTGCCCGTTTTGTCCCCGACCCGGCACAGTCTTTGCTGGGATTTGCAGTGCTGGGCGGCGTGTTCGGGGAAGGGGTCGACCTGACCGGAAACCGGCTGATCGGCGCAGCGGTGGTGGGGCCGGGACTGCCCCAGGTGGGGGCTCGCCAGGAACAGCTGCGGGACTACTTTGAGCGCACCCGGGGCAGCGGGTTTGACTACGCCTATCGCTACCCCGGCATGAACAAGGTGCTCCAGGCTGCAGGGCGAGTCATCCGCACACAGGAGGACAGGGGAGTTGTATTGCTCATTGACGACCGGTTTTCCTCGCCCGATTACCGCCGCCTGATGCCGCCTCACTGGTCCCATTTTGCCCCGGTGTATGGCTGTGAAGAGTTTTCCCGGTCGCTGGAACAGTTCTGGCACGGGTTTGATGATGAAGAGAAAACCATGCTGCCGGAGCAGGAGAATTTGTAACCGTTTGCACACAGTGTATAAAGAATGCTTCCCGTTTCTCAGCGCCGGAAGGGCAGAGGGCGGAGTGCGGACAAAAGAAAAAGGAAAATCCCGATTTTTTGCAATTTTGTGAGGGTGGGGCCTTGTAAAACAGGAGGTTTCTTGGTAATATTTTAACAGGAGACTGCGGTGCGGCCCGGCGAATTGGAAGGCGCGGGCGGCGGTCCCACAAATACATGCTGTAAGGAGCAATCAAGATGAGAGGCATTTACACCCCTGTCACGGATATTCGCCGCAAGGTGTTTACCGAAGTGGCGCGCATGTCCTATGAAGGCGGCGAGTTCGCGGACTATGCCAAGCATATGCGTGACCTGCCCTACAAGATCATTCCCGGCGAGGTCGGCCAGCTGCGCAGCAGCATTTTCCTGGAGAGAGCCATCGTCTCCGAGCGCATCCGCCTTGCCATGGGCCTGTCCCTGCGCCCGCTGGATGAGAGCGTTCCCGCTTCGGATAATCTGGAGCACAGCATGATCGCGGACAAGTATTATGAGCCGCCGCTGATCAATGTCATCAAGTTCGCCTGCAACAAGTGCCCGGAAAAGATCATCAAGGTCACCTCCATGTGCCAGGGCTGCCTTGCCCATCCCTGCCAGGAAGTCTGCCCCAAAAAGGCCATCAGCTTCCGCAACGGCCGCAGCCATATCGACCAGAGCCTGTGCGTCAAGTGCGGCCGCTGTGTCAGCACCTGCCCGTACAATGCCATCGTCAAGGTGGAGCGTCCCTGTGCCAAGGCCTGCGGTATGGACGCCATCCATTCCGATCAGTACGGCCGTGCCGAAATCGACTACGACAAGTGCGTGTCCTGCGGCATGTGCCTGGTCAACTGCCCCTTCGGCGCCATCGTGGACAAGGGCCAGATCTTCCAGCTCATCCAGGCCATCAAGCGCGGTGACCGTGTGGTCGCCATTGTGGCACCTGCATTCATCAACCAGTTCCCCGGCCTGACCCCCGCCAAACTGCGTGTAGCCATGCAGCAGCTGGGCTTTGCCGGCGTGTCCGAAGTCGCCGTGGGCGCCGACCTGTGCACCATCGACGAGGCCAAGGACTTCATGGAGGAAGTCCCCGAAAAGCATCCCTTCATGGGCACCTCCTGCTGCCCGGCCTGGAGCGTTATGGCCAAGAAGCTCTTCCCCCAGTATGCCGACTGCATCAGCATGACCATGACTCCCATGGTGCTGACTGCCCGTCTCATCAAGCACTCGGACAAGAACGTCCGCATCTGCTTTGTGGGGCCCTGCTCCGCCAAGAAGCTGGAGGCCAGCCGCCGCAGCGTCCGCAGCGAGGTAGACTTTGTTCTCACCTTCGAGGAACTCATGGGCATGTTCGAGGCCAAGGGCGTCGATTTCAATTCTCTGCCCGATGACAAGAACGACACCTTTGACGATGCCAGCGCCGACGGCCGCGGCTTTGCGGTCTCCGGCGGCGTCGCCCAGGCGGTGGTCAATGCCATCCACAAGCTGGATCCCGACCGCGAGGTCAAGGTGGCTTCGGCCCAGGGCCTGGCAGACTGCCGCAAGATGATGATGATGGCCAAGGCCGGCAAGTACAACGGCTACCTGCTGGAAGGCATGGCCTGCCCGGGCGGCTGCATCGCCGGTGCAGGCACGCTGGCGGATCCGGCCAAGAGTGCCGCCATGCTGGCCAAGTACAAGGCCCAGGCGCCCAAACAGTCGGCCCTGGATACCGAGTACAAGGATACCCTGGATTACCTCAAGTACTGAGCCCGTTCCCCGGAGATCCCGGGACGGAACTGATACAAACGGCGCGGCAGCCGGGAAAGTGCAGTGCACTTCCGGCCGCCGCGCCTCTTTTTTCACATGAATATAGCAAAGAGCCCTCATAGGGAACAAATCCCGATGAGGGCTCTTGTTCTTTGGGCAGGGGGGACGGTAGAGAGATCCGCTCCGGTTATTCGCTGTCGCCGGATGCGTCCTCTGCGGTTTCGGGCGTTTCCGCCTTGAGGGTGTCCTTGGTGTAGGCGAAGGCCGTCAGGTGGTTGCTGTCGATCTCGTACACGACGCCCTCTGCGGTGGAAGCCGTCATGTAGGCCACACCCGAATCCTCGGTGGAGGTGGTCCCAAAGACACAGCGCACCGAGCTGCCGTCGGAGGCGGTCACCGTCACAACGGCATTGGGGGTGTCAAGCCCGTATTCGCTGTCCGGCCCCGGCTGGGTGATGCTCCATTCCGATTCCAGGGAGCAAATGGTGTTGACCATCCGCTTGACTGTATCCTGATCCAATTCGTAGCCGGGATCGCTGTCCAGCGTCCAGGTTTCATCCTCCAGTGTGAAGGAAAGGACCTCGGAGCCCGTTTCCAGCGTCATGGCAGTGACGTCGCTGGACTCGATGTCGGTGATGTCCTGGGCCTGGTACAGCTGCCGGGGCGTCTTGCACAGGGAGGACAGGTCGGAGGTGGCGATGGTGTAGACCGGACCATCCTCACCCAGGCGGGCGTAGTAGGTGTCGGTCATGCTGTTCTGGTCACCCACGGTCAGGGTGTAGCTGTCCTCCCCGGCGGTGAAGGAAATGCTCATTTCGGGGGTGGCAAATCCCATGGAGTCCACGTCGGCGTCTTCACCCAGCTCCCGCTGGGCAGTCATGCCGGTAATGCTGGTGGCCAGTTCGCTCACGGCGTCCTGATCGATGGGCAGCATCGTGTCGCTGTCCAGCGTCCAGACGCCATCCTCTCCCTTGGTCAGGGCCACATCGGTATCGCCGTCCTGATAGGCGATGGTGCTGAGGTCATCGGCAGTGACGCTGAACAGGGCAATACCGGTATCCTCATCCTCCTCGCCGCCGAAGATGCTCAAAAGGGCCAGAATGACGGCCAGCACCACGACGACGCCAGCCAGGACGCAGAGGGGAAGAAGTTTCTTTTTGTTCATGGAGGAGCCTCCTTGGCTGAGTGCAAATGGTTTATCTGCGGCGGCGAAGGATAAAGACCACCACGCCGATGACAATGCAGGCAATGGGCAGCACAATGACAAACAGTACGCCCAGCCCGGTCACAGCGGTGGAGGGGACTGTCAGGTAGGTGGCGTTCATGCTCTTGGCGTCGATGACGACGGCATTGTCCTCGCCGTTGAGCCAGTTGACAATGCTGCCCAGGAACTGAGAGTTGCCGCCCGACACCATCTGGTCGATTTCCGACACAAAGATGTTGGCGCAGTTGATCCAGACGATCTGCGCACCGGTGGAGGCGCTCTCCGCGGCCACCGCGGGGTAGAAGGGACCGTTGGGGTCGTTGGCCCCCTGGGAGGCCGTCTCGGCGGTGGCGTAATCCTGCATGGCGTAGGAGCTGGCACTGGTGGACAGCAGATTGGTGTAGGTGATGTCCTCGTTTTCACTGTCGGTCAGGATGCCCTGGGCCACAGGGGTAAAGACCATCATGCCGTCGGTCATGCCGGAGGTCACGTCGTTGGACACGACGGTGGGCAGCAGATAGGTGGAGGAGTACCGGTAGGCAAAGTGGTTGGGATCGTTCTCGATTACCAGGCCGGACTGCCGGGTCATGCCGTACTCTGCCAGCAAAGCATCCAGATTGGGAGTGTCGTATTCCAGGCCGGTGGCGACCAGCAGCTTGCCGCCGTTTTGCAGATAGCTGCGCAGCAGATCAATGGTGTCGCTGGTGTAGTCCACCTGCGGGGCATTGATGAGGATTGCGGAGGCATCCTCCGGGATGGAACCAGCCGAGAGCAGGTTGAGACTCTCCACCGAGATGTTGGAGTTCCCCAGCGTGTCGGTAAAGTCGGAGGCCAGTTCGGTCTCGCCGTGGCCGGTCATCTGGTAGAGGGTATAGGCGCTGTCGCTGGTGACGCGGGCGATTCCGCTGGTCAGTGCCGATTCAGCGGCAAAATTGAGGGAGTAGGAGCCGGTGGTGTAGTAGTCGGAGTAGTCGGTTTCGTACATGTCGTAGTAGTCCACCACGGTGGAGTTGTCCCCGCAGACCAGGATGACGCTGGAGCTGGAAGTATCCTGGGCGTCGTACTGCTGGGCAAAGGTGGGGTAAAGGGCAGGGTCCCGCTGCTGCCAGGTAAAGTGACTGCTCTCCCCGGCGTAGCGGTCGAGCAGGCGGGTGATGTTGGAGTCCTCGTTGCCGGTTTCGGCCAGATAGTAGGCGGTCACGTCCTTGTCCAGTCCGGCCAGCATGGTCTTGGTGGTATCGCTCAGGGTGAAGAGTCCGGAGCTGGAAATGTCCAGTTCGGTATATTTGGTGGGCAGAGCCCCCACCACAAGGTTGATCAGAATGACGGCCACCAGCACGATGACGGTGATCACCGTAGCATAGGCGCCGTTTTTCAGCACCCGGACGCTGCCGGCCTTCTGTTCTGCAGTGGGCTGGGGACGGTCCGGCGTGGTTTTCTTGTGAAAGAGTTTCATGATATGCAATCCCTCCTTTTGCTCAGTTCCAGCGGCGGCGTTCCAGCGCCTGACCGGTCAGGAACAAAAACAGCGCGATGACGGAGAGATAGTAGATCACGCCCGAGAAGGTGAACATCCCGCTGACAAATTCGATGAAAGGATCAAACAGCGCCAGGGCATCGAGTGCCTGATTGAAGGCGTTCAGCAGCCAGGCGGGACGCAGCTTGAACAGCAGCACCAGCACCACAGCGCCGACACAGAAGACGGCGCTGCCCACGGTGACGTTTTTGCACAGCAGCCCGATAAGGACGGCAGCCACCGCCAGAATGACGCAGAAAACGATGAATGCCAGGGTGTTGCCGCTGGTGAAGAGGGTCTGGATGCTGTTGATCATGTAGCAGACCAGCAAAGCGCCGAAGGTAGCCAGGTAGGAGATAATCTGGTTTTCCGTCAGAGCCGAGATGAAGGTGCCTACGGCAATGCAGGCGGCGCCCACCAGGAAGTAGCCCAGCAAAGCGGCATAGCAGCTGATAAAGGAAACCGTGCCGAACAGGCTGAGGATCAGCGGCATGACGCAGGCTGCCAGAACAGGCACGGCAAAGACTGCCAGCTGGGCAAAGTACTTGCCCAGCACAATGGACGGGATGCCCACCGGGCTGGTGAGCAGCAGCTGGTCGGTTTTGTTGCGGCGCTCGTCGGCAAAGCTCCGCATGGACAGGGCGGGCAGCACAAACAGCATGACCAGTGAGGTGGAGTACAGCGCCGTGGCAAAATCCGGCGAGGCATAGACCAGGTTGTTGGCGGTGTAGTACAGGGAGATAAAGGCAAAGATGGCCGCAACGACAACATAGCCGATCATGCCGGTAAAATAGCTTTTGAGCTCACGCTTGAAAATCGCTTTCACGGTTATTCGCCCTCCTTTCCGTCATCGGCAGCCTGGGAGACGTTCCCATCCTCCGCGGTGGGGGCGTTCCCGGCGGCATCTTCCGAAACGGGGGCGGATTCATCTCCGTCAGCGGGGGTGGGCCCGGCGGCCGGTGCCGCCTCAGAGCAAGCCGCGGCGGAGGCAGTGCCGTTGCCGGTGTTTTCGGGGGCTTCGGTGGCCGGTGCTGCCTCATCGGCAGCCTCAGTCAGCTGCAGGAACACATCTTCCAGACTCATGGACTGGCTGGTCAGCGAGAGCACCGGGCAGCCGGCATCGGCCAGCGCCTTGGACAGAGCGGCACGAAGATCGCTGCCTGCCTCGCTGGAAGCGGTAAAGCTGACCTCGTCGCCCTTCTCGGCAGTGATCTGCACGTTGGTCAGGCCTGCAACGCCCTGGACGGCAGCCAGCACGGCATCCCGTCCTCCCAGGGCGGTGGCGGCAATGACGCCACGGGCGGCCAGACGTCCGGCCAGCTCCTCCGGGGTGCCCTGGGCGACCAGCTTGCCGTGGGCGATGATGAGCACCTGGTCACAGACAGCCTGCACCTCGCTCAGAATATGGCTGGACAGAATGACGGTGTGGGTCTTGCCCAGGTCGTGGATCAGCGAGCGAATCTCGATCATCTGTGCGGGATCCAGGCCGACGGTGGGCTCGTCCAGGATGATGACCTTGGGGTCGCCCAGCAGGGTGGCGGCAATGCCCACACGCTGGCGATAGCCCTTGGACAGGTTGCGGATCAGCCGCTGCTGCATGTTTTCCAGACCGGTGCGGCCGGAGGCGCGCTCGATGCTCTCCAGGCGGGCTGCCTTGGGACGGACGCCCTTGAGCTCCGCCACAAACATCAGGTACTCCCGCACCGTCATGTCGGTGTACAGCGGGGGCTGCTCGGGCAGATACCCGATGCAGGATTTTGCTTCCCTGGGTTCCTCCACGATGTCGTGACCGTCGATCCGGACAGTGCCGCTGGTGGCGGACAGATATCCGGTGATGACGTTCATGGTGGTGGACTTGCCGGCGCCATTGGGCCCCAGCAGACCGTAAATGCAGCCATCTTCCACGGTGAAGCTGATGTCGTCCACCGCGCAGTGGTTGCCGTAGCGCTTTGTCAGGTGGTTCACTTCGATCAAAGCACACACACTCCTTTTCTCGTTCTGACAGGTGAGAAAACACCTTTGCCGGGCGTTTCCCATACCAATCTATGGGCGATTATAGGAGTTATTTGTGAAAGTTTTGGGACAATTCTGGGGCAGTCCTTTGAAGAAATGTGAAATCTTACACACATTTTCTCCGTAAAAGGTCCGGTATTGCGCAAAGACGGCAATATCCCTCCGAATCCGCCGCAATAACGCCTTTTTCACTGTTGGAGCCATCCCGCATTGTCTGGTGAGAGATAAAAGGAAGATGCTTCCTGAGCACGGGGGTATCTTTTCTTCTGATGTCATGGTACAATAAATGAAAATGTCGAGAGACGGCGTTGCAATGGCGCGCAGGGGAGGAAGTAACTTGATCGTAGGAATCGGGACAGATCTGTGCGAGGTGGCACGGGTAGAAAAAGCTCTGCAGAAGGATACCTTTTTGCGCGGGATTTATTCGGCGGCGGAGCAGGATCTGATTCTTTCTAACGTGGGAAAATCCCGCGTCGAAACCGCAGCGGCCAACTTTGCAGCAAAGGAAGCCTTTCTCAAGGCCTGCGGCATGGGACTGGGAGATTTCCCTCTTGCGGAGATCGGCGTGCTGCGAAAGGCGTCGGGAGCGCCCTACTATGCATTGGAAGGAAGTGCCGCCCGGTGGCTTGAGGAGCGCCGATTGACAACGCATCTCTCCCTCACCCACGAGAGTGGATTGGCCTGTGCCTTTGCCATTCTGGAACAGCGGGAAGGGGGAGACTCCTGATGGCAACGGCGGTTTTACAGCGGCCGGAAGCCGTGCCGGAATCCCATACACGGCAGAGCGGTCTGGAGCTGCTGCGCATTTTGTGCATGCTCTTTATCATTGCAGATCATTACGCAGGGCAGAGCGGCGCCGCCCTGTATGACACGCTGCCCCACGCACTGTTCTTTGCCCTGCTGGGAGCGGGCTCCCGCATGGGGTGCAGTATTTTCGTCATGATGGGGGCCTGGTTCCTCTGTGCACAGCCCTTCCGGACGCGGCGGGTGCTCAACCTGTGGCTCAGTCTCTGGCTGTACACCGTTCCGCTGACGCTGCTGTGCTTCTTTGTGCCGGGCAGCGGGGTGGGACTGGGTACGCTGCGCTGGGCAATTTTCCCGGTCAGCACCAAACAGCTGTGGTTCGTGGCGGCCTATCTGGTTTTGCTGCTGCTCAGTCCGGTGCTGAACCTGCTGCTTCACACGGCGCCCCGCCGCACATTGCGCGGGCTGCTGTGCGTGTTCGGTGTGCTGCTGGTGGGCTATTCCACCCTGTTTGCCGAGGACGGCGTCTTTTCCGATGTGCTCTGGACCTTTGCCTATGAATATCTCCTGGTGGGATATCTTCGACTCTACCCGGACAACCGCCTTTCCCGCGCCATGCAGTCCTGGCAGGCACCCGTCCTGGCGCTGCTCTTTACTGCGGCATTGACGGCCCTGCGCGGGACGGCTCTGTGGCAGGGCGTGGACGGCAAACCCATGCAGTATCTGGAATATTACCGCACGGCTCTCTGCTCGGCGCCCAACCTGCTGTGCGCGTTGGCTTTCTTCTTCTTTTTCAAAAATCTGGCCATCGGCAGCCTGCCGGGAATCAATACGGTGGCTTCGGCCACGCTGGGCGTTTATATCATCCACCAGACCCCGGCGGTTATGGGGCTTCTCTGGAACGGCATTTTCCACAGTGCACAGCATCCCGGATCGGCAGGTTATGCTCTCTTTGTCATCGCCGGAGTTTTTGTAGCCTGCACTGTCATGGATCTGGTGCGCAGCCGTCTGATCATCCGGAGGCTGGAAGCCAGCCGGTGGTTTCTTGCCCTCTGCCGCAAGGGAGATGATCTGATGGCCGGATTGGGGAAAATATTGCCCTACGGTGATTGAAGACGGGCCTGCCTGCTTATACTATAAGCAAAGAAATTTGCATTACAGTACAGGGAGGCGCCACATGATGGAAGTACACAGGGGAGAAGTTTTCTACGCAGATCTCAGCCCCGTGGTGGGCTCGGAACAGGGAGGAATACGGCCGGTACTTATTGTGCAGAACGATATCGGCAACCGGCACAGCCCTACGGTAATCGCCGCAGCCATCACCTCCCGCCAGGACAAAAACCGTCTGCCCACTCATATTGGTGTCCGTGCCGACCGCTGCGGCCTTTCCAAAGACAGCATCGTCCTCACTGAGCAGATCCGCACGCTGGATAAGCGCCGCCTGCGGGAAAGGGCAGGGTGCATTCCGCCCGATGATATGCGACGCGTGGATGAGGCGCTGGAAGTTTCCATGGGACTTTCGGTGCAGAATACCCTGCGCAGCGAGTGACCCTCCTGGCCCGCGTATCCGCAGAAAAACAAAAGCGGAAAACCACAGACAAAACAAAGGAGCCCCGGAGAGAAATCTCTCCGGGGCTCCCTGCAATCGGGGGCGGCAAAAGCCGGGCCGATGATTTACTGGGCTTCGATGACGTCGCGTGTGTCGCGGGCGATCATCAGTTCCTCGTTGGTCTCCACGACCAGAGTGCGGACGCGGGCACCCCAGGCGGTGATCTCAACGACATCGGAGTGCTGATTGCGCACGCCGCGGTTCTTGTCGGTATCGATGCGGATACCCAGCCAATCCATGTGATGGCAGATCTTGGCGCGGGACTCATCGTCGTGCTCGCCGATGCCGCCGGTGAAGACGATGGCATCCACGCCGCCCATAGCAGCAATGTAGCTGCCGATGGTTTTCTTGATCTGATAGTTCAGCATATCCAGGGCCAGCTGTGCACGGTCGTTGCCCTCCGAGGCAGCGGACTCCACGTCGCGCATATCGCTGGACACGCCGGAAACACCCAGCAGACCGGATTTCTTGTTCAGGATCTCGTCCAGCTGATGGCCGGTGATGTTCAGGGTATACTTCAGGTAGTTGACCACAGAGGGGTCCAGGTCGCCGCAGCGGGTGCCCATCATCAGGCCGGCCAGCGGAGTCATGCCCATGGAGGTATCCACGACCTTGCCCTGGTCCACAGCGGCGATGGAGGAACCATTGCCCAGATGGCAGGTGATGAGCTTCAGACGCTCAATGGGCTCTTCCAGATACTGGGCAGCGCGATGGCTGACATATTTGTGGCTGGTACCGTGGAAGCCGTAGCGGCGGACGCCGTACTTCTCATAGTATTCGTAGGGAATGGCGTACATGTAAGCCTTGGGCGGCATGGTGCTGTGGAATGCGGTGTCGAACACGGCCACATTGGGCTTGTCCTGACCGAAAACCTTGTAGGAAGCCTCGATGCCCAGGATGGCAGCGGGGTTGTGCAGCGGAGCCAGAGAGCTCAGGTCACGGATAGCCTGCACCACCTCGGGGGTGATCAGGCAGCTCTGCTTGAACTTCTCGCCGCCGTGGACGACACGATGGCCGATGGCGTCGATCTCGTCGATGCTGTCGATCACCTGGCCGTCGCCGGTGGTCATCTTCTTCACCAGTTCCAGGAATGCTTCGTTGTGGGTGGGGAAGATGGCGGGCGTGGTCTTCTTTTCGCCGTTGGCTTCATGGGTGATCATGCTGCTTTCCATACCGATGCGCTCGCACAGGCCCTTGCACAGGACTTTCTCGCTGTCCATGTCAATGAGCTGGTACTTCAAGCTGGATGAACCACAGTTGATAACCAGGACTTTCATACTTGATAATCCTCCTTATTCGGGAGCAAGGCCCCCTTTTGCACATTACAATTTTATTATATAATGGAAGCAAATCCATTTCAAGCTACAAATTGGTACAGCAGTACATATCTTGCACATAACAGGAGGTGTTTCCGTGGAGTTTGCGGGCATCATTGCCGAGTACGATCCCTTCCACAACGGCCATGCCGAGCAGATCCGGATGCTGCGCGCAAAGGGCGTGGGGAAGATCGCCGTCTGCATGAGTGACGGCGCCACCCAGCGGGGCGGCATCCCCCTTTTGCCCAGCCGTGTCCGGGTGGAGGCAGCCCTGGCAGCGGGAGCCGACCTTGTGCTGGGCCTGCCGGCACCGTATGCCTGTCTGGGAGCGGAGGGCTTTGCCGCCGCCGGGGTTTCCCAGCTGACGGCGCTGGGTTGCGATACACTGGCCTTTGGGGCCGAAACCCCGGACGCCGAGCGGCTTCTGCGCGCCGCCCGGCTGGTGGAAAGTGAGGAACTGTCCCGGCGACTGCCCGGTCTGATGGGGCAGGGAATGACCTTCGCCGCAGCCCGCGCTGCCGCCGCAGAGCAGATCGAACCGGGGATGGGAGCTTTTCTGGAAAAGCCCAACAACATCCTGGGCGTTGAGTATTGTAAGGCGATCCTGCGCCAGGGCAGCCACTTGCAGCCGCTGCCCCTGCCCCGGGTGGGGGCGGGACACAATACCGATGAGACGGGGGAGGTCCTGGGCCGCAAGATTGCCTCGGCCAGCAGACTGCGGCAGCTTTCTGCCGACGGCGGTACTGCTTCCATTGAGGAATTTGTCCCTGCCCAGGCCGCTCTTTTGTATCGGGAAGCGGTTGAGCGGGGGGAACTTTCCGACAGGGAAAAGTTCTCGGTGGCGGTGCTTTCCCGGCTGCGCAGCCGTACTCCCGAGGAGCTTTCCCGGCTGCGGGGGCTTTCCGAGGGGCTGGAGAACCGCCTCTATGGGGCCATCCGTCAGGCCGGGGATGTGGACGAGCTCTATACGCTGCTCAAGACAAAGCGCTACCCCCATGCCCGGCTCCGGCGCCTGGTGCTGGACGCGGCCATGAACGTCACGGCGGATCGTGTGCCCCGACAGCCGCCCTGGCTGCATGTGCTGGGGGCACGGCGCACAGCGCTGGCGGCTCTCCGCTATGCAGAGCTGCCTGCTTCCACCTCACTGGCTGAACTCAGCCGTCTGACGGATGAATCCGCGGCATTGTGCAGACTGCACAGCGAATTTGTGGATTTTTCGGCACTGTGCAGAGTGCACACCATGCCGGCGGGACTTGCCTTCACGGCAAAACCGGTGGTATTATAAAAAAAGAATTATGGAGAAACATTGCAAAACATTGCGAGAATGATGCAATGCGAAACTGCAAAATCTGTGCGAAAGGGGAAGGTCTATGGCATTGCACGTCATGGATGAGGCAAACCTTTGCCTGGGCTGCAAGAAGCCGCGCTGTCAGGAAGGATGCCCCATCCACACCAACATCCCGGAGGTCATCCGGCTACTCAAGGCCAACAAACTCAACGAGGCAGGGCGGATGCTGTTCGAGAACAACCCGCTCACCACGGTGTGCAGCCTGGTCTGCAACCATGAAAACCAGTGTGAGGGTCATTGCGTCCGCGGCATCAAGGGCTCGCCGGTGCATTTCTCGGTGATTGAAAACTATATCTCCTCCACCTATGCGTCCCAGATGGTTCACGGCCCGGCCAAACCCAACGGCAAGCGGGCAGCCATCATCGGGTCTGGGCCTGCGGGCCTGACCATCGCGGTCATCCTGGCACGCTACGGCTATGATGTCACCATCTTTGAGGCCCATGACAAGATCGGCGGCGTGCTGCGCTACGGCATTCCCGAATTCCGTCTGCCCAAGAGCGTTCTGGACGATTTCGAGTACCGCCATCTCCGCCTCAAGGATATCAAGGTGCGCCCCAACACCGACATCGGCCAGGCCCTCAAGCTGGAGGACCTCTTCCGCGATGGTTACAAGGCCATTTTCATCGGTACCGGCGTATGGAAGCCCAACACACTGGGCATCAAGGGAGAAAGCCTGGGCAACGTACATTACGCCATCAACTACCTGCAGAATCCGGACGTCTACCATCTGGGCAGCCGGGTGGTCGTCATCGGGGCGGGCAATGCGGCCATGGACGTGGCGCGTACCGCCATCCGCCACGGAACCCGGCATGTGACCTGTGTTTCCGTCACCAAAAAGGTGGCAGCCAGCGATTATGAAACCAGCTATGCCAGGCTGGAAGGCGTGGAATTTCTCTTCAACAAAAAGCCGGTGGAGATCACAGACCGCGGCGTGGTGCTGCGGGACCTGAACGAGGGCGAGGACGGCACACTGACCGACCTGCCCGGCACCGAGATGCTCTACCCGGCGGACAGCGTCATGGTATCCATCAGCCAGGGGCCCTGCACCACACTGTCGGATGCGGAAAAGCAGATCTGCATCAACCAGAGAGGGCTGTTTGTGACCGACGAGGTCGGGCGTACTACCATGCCCGGCGTCTTTGCCTCCGGCGATGCTGTCAAGGGAGCACGCACCGTGGTGGAGGCAGTGGCTTACAGCAAGAAAGTGGCCGAAGCCAT
>CALXHO010000029.1 GCA_944388125.1 uncultured Gemmiger sp.
AGGGCGCGGTAGGCCACCGCATGCTTGGACAGGTCGTCATAGATAATGAGGACATGGCGGCCCTTGTGCATGAAGTGCTCACCCATGGCGCAGCCCGCATAAGGCGCGATATACTGCAGGGGGGAGAGTTCCGACGCGGTGGCCGACACCACGATGGTGTAGTCCATAGCACCGGCGGCAGTCAGCTCCTCCACCAGGGTGGCCACGGTGGAGCGCTTCTGGCCGATGGCAACATAAATACAGATCACGTCCCCGCCCTTCTGGTTGAGGATGGTATCTGTGGCAATGGTCGTCTTGCCGGTCTGACGGTCACCGATGATGAGCTCACGCTGGCCGCGGCCGATGGGGATCATGGAGTCAATGGCCTTGATGCCGGTCTGCAGGGGCTGCTTGACCGGCTGGCGGTCGAGGATGCCGGGGGCCGGCGCCTCGATGGGGCGGTACTCCTCCGCCGTGATGGGGCCCTTGCCGTCGATGGGCTGGCCCAGGGCGTTGACAACGCGGCCGATCATGGCATCGCCTACCGGCACCGACACGACGCGGCCTGTCCGTTTGACGACGCCGCCCTCGCTGATGCCCTCGTCGCTGCCCAGCAAGACGATGGAGACCGAGTTTTCCTCCAGGTTCTGGGCCATGCCGTACTCACCGTTGGCAAACTGCACCAGCTCGCCGGCCATACATTTGTCCAGGCCGCTGGCGCGCGCGATGCCGTCGCCCACCATGGTGACGACGCCGGTCTCGCTCTGCTCGATGGCATTGGCATAGTGCTTGATCTGTGCCCGGATGATCCGGGAGATCTGTTCAGGTTTCATCTGCACGTCTACGATTCACCACTCAATCTTTTCAGTTGCAAAGTATCCGGGTCCGCGCCTTACAGCGTGAGGCTGTCCAGTCCGGCGCGGATGCCGTCCAGGCGTGCGCGGACCGTGCCGTCCAGACGCATGCCGTCCATATCCAGGCGGATGCCGCCCAAAAGCGTTGGGTCGACGGTCACCGTCAGCTCGATCTGCTTGCCGGTGACAGCTTTCAGCTTTTCGGTCAGGCGGGCGCGGGTGGCCTCATCCAGAGGGACGGCCGACGCCGCTTTCACCTGCACGATGCCGTGGGCCTGGTTGTAGCGTTCCCGGTAGGCCTGTGCGCAGCCGGGCAGCTCACGGAGCAGCCCCTCGTCGCACAGCAGTTTCAGAAAGTTCACCACATAGGGGTGCACCTGCCCGCCGAATGCCTCGTCCAGCAGGCCCCGCCGGATGGCGTGGGACAGGCTGGGCAGGGCCAGCAGGCGGAAATATTCTTCATTGTCCGCAAAGCAGGACACCGCACCGTCCAGTTCCCCGAGGATGCGGTCATCCAGCTGTTCCTCGGCAGCCAGCTCAAAAAGGCTGCCGCCATAGCGTTTTGCCTGCTCTGTCACGATGCGTCACCCACATTCCGGATAAACTCGTCGATCAGCGCGCGGTGATCCTGCTCGCGGATCTCGCGCTCCACCACACGGGATGCAATGTCCATGGCGATGCCGCCGATCTCATCCTTGAGCTCGTTGACCGTCTTCTTCTTTTCCTGTTCAATATCGGCCTCGGCCGCATCGCGCATGGCGCGGGCCGATGCCCGGGCTGCGTCCACGATCTCCTGCTCCCGTTTCTGGGCGCGGGCAGTGGCATCGCGCAGCATGGCGTCGCTTTCCTGCCGGACTTCACTCAGGCGGGCCTGGTACTGCTGTTCCAGGGCAAGGGCCTGCTGTTTCGCGGCATCGGCGTCGGCGTACATGGTGTCGATCTCCTTCTGGCGGTCGTCGATCATCTTTTTCACCGGCCCGAACAGAAAATGTCTGAGCACCAGAAAGGTGATCATCATGTTGCAGAAGGTGAAAAGCGCCGTCCACGGGTTTACGCCGACAAAGCTCTCAAACTCCGACAAGTCCTGACACTCCTCTCTTTCCCGAGTTGCAAGTGCGGCTCATCAAAAGACGAAGAGCAGCAGCAGGGCGATGACCAGAGAGTAAATACCGGTCGACTCGGTGATCGCACAGCCAAGGATCATGTTGGTACGCAGCATGCCCATGGTCTCGGGCTGACGGGACATGCCCTCCAGCGCCTTGCCCACCGCGTTGCCTTCGCCGACGGCGGGGCCGATGGCGCCGAGACCCATGCACAGACCAGCGCCCAGTGCGCAGGCCGCTCTTACAATTGCTTCTTCCATAATTCGTTGCCTCCATATTGGTATCATTTTGGGGGATGTCTGTTATCTTCAATCGTTGGTACAATTTGAATTCCTGATCGGGGATGGGTTACTGCTCAGCCGGTTCCGGCGGCGGGCAGGCATTGCCGATATACACCATGGTCAGCAGGCTGAACACCAGCGCCTGCACGCCGCCTGAAAAGACATCGAAGTACAGGCTGAGGATGCCGGGGATGCCGACCTCCAGATAAGGCACGCCGGAAAGCCCCGCCAGTGCCAGCAGGCCGGTCACGGCAAAGACAATGCCGAAAACCTTGCGCATGAGCTTATGGGTTTTGTAACCCCAGGCAAACAGCGCAATGCCGATGACCAGGATAATGGCCGCCGCCACCATGCTTTTCCCCACCAGGCCCAGCACCGCAGCCGACAGGGTCGCCAGGGCAGTATAGAGCAGGCTGGTGAGAACGCCGCCGCCCGCAATGTTGCCGAAGTGACGGAAGGCCATGGAGATGGGCTGGGCGATTTCGGAAACGATGTTCATGGGCAGCATGACGGCGATGGGCTCCGAGAAGCCCTTGAGCCAGCCGAAAAAGCCGTTTGCCCGGATGCCGCAGGCCCAGCAGAGCACGCTTGTCATGAGGGCCCAGGTCAGCGTGGTGGAAAGGTCCGACGTGGCCGAACGGAAAATACCGGTCATGCCGATGAGGGTGCCGAACAGCGACGACAGGAACAGCGCGCCGATGTAGGGCGTCCAGTAAAGGTTGTGGGGGCCCATGGTGTCGGCCACCATGTCATAGAGCATGGTCACGCCCTTTTCCACCAGCACCTGACGGCGGCCGGGGCGCTTTTGCAAATTGCGTCCCAGGCAGATGCCCGCGATGCAGAGCAGCACCATGACTACAAAGGACGACACCGTCGTCTGGGTGATGGGGATGCCGCCGAACAGCGGAATGATGAAATAAATTTTGGGTCCTGTCACTGTGCATCCTCCTTTCCGCCCTGGAACAGGCCGATGAATTTGAGGGCAAGCTGTGCGCAGAGCAGCGGCACCAGCGCCGCCACCGGGTCACAGACCCCCATCTTGAACAGCACAATGAGGATGACCGCCATCACCAGCAAACGCATGCTGGCCGATGCCTGGATGGAGACCCGGACGCGGGCGGCTTCCTCTTCGCTTTTGGCGCAGTCCAGGGCCTTGCAGACCGAGACCGACAACACCAGAAAGTGTGCCACCGACATGGCCCCTCCAATCAGGGCCCCCAGCAGGACCTTGACGGTCATGCCGCCCAGAAAAAAATACACCGCCAGGATCACCGCCACACAGACCGCCTCCACGGCGGCCAGTCTGCCGACCTGACCGAGTACATCACGGTATTTATGCATGGAATTCCTCCTAAAGGGGCTTGCCTGCCCCATCAATGCTCATTGAAATAGACCGGCGGCTTTTTGTGCTTGTCTTCCTTTTCGCCGGCCTGCCGGTCGATGGCCCGCAGCGAGGTGACCAGTCCGCTCACCGCTCCGAAGATCCCGACCAGGACACCCACGGCCACGACCCAGCCCCCCAGGGCAAAGGTCCGCTGCAGCCATACGGCGATGAGGATACTGACCACCAGCGGCACTACGATGGACAGCCCGAACTGTGTCAGCCAGACAAGGCTGCGCGCAGCCTGGTACAGATCTTTCATGGGGTGATTTCCTCCTGCCGGCGAGGGACATTCCCGGACAATTTGTGATTCGAGTTTAGTATATCGTGTCCGGAAAAATATTTCAATGTATTTTATCCCCATTCAGTCAAAAAATATTGTGCATTTTGTTATCGGAAATTCAAATTTTTCCCGCTACTGCAACCGTCACCCTGTGAAAAATTGCAAAAAAATACCGCCGGGCGGTCCGGGATTTTCCCGATATCGCAGCGGCGGCATTTCAGCCACGGCCCGTATTGCGGGGACGTGAAATATGGTTGGAAAGTCGGAACTGAATTTTTGCAGGATGGGGCGCTCAGCGTTCCTCCAGCGGAATGTAGGCGCGGGGCTCCATGATGCTCTCGTAGGCGGGACGGATGATCTTGTCCACGTTGACCAGCTCTTCAATGCGGTGTGCACTCCAACCCACGATACGTGCAATGGCAAAGATGGGGGTGTACAGTTCCAGAGGAATGTCCAGCATATTATAGACAAACCCGCTGTAAAAGTCCACATTGGTGCTGACGCCCTTGTAGATGTGGCGCTTGTCCGCAATGACCTGGGGGGCCAGGCGCTCGATCATATTATAGAAATCGAAGTCCTTCTTGCGCCCCTTCGCCTCAGCCAGCTGCTGGACAAAGCTCTTGAACACCACGGCGCGGGGGTCGGACAGCGAATAGACCGCGTGGCCCATGCCGTAGATCAGGCCCTTGTGGTCAAACGCCTGCTTGTCCAGAATGCGGCTGAGGTAATCGCGGACTTCCTCCTCGTCGGTCTCGTCGTGGACCGTCTCCCGGATATGGTTGACCATCTCCACGACCTTGATGTTGGCGCCGCCGTGCTTGGGGCCCTTGAGGGAGCAAAGGGCCGCCGCCATGACCGAGTAGGTATCCGATCCGGAGGAGGTGACCACGCGGGTGGTGAAGGTGGAGTTGTTGCCGCCGCCGTGCTCCATGTGGAGAAGCAGGGCAATGTCCAGGACATGGGCCTCCAGATCGGTATACTTGCGGTCGGGGCGGAGCATCTGAAGGATGTTCTCCGCCGTGGACAGCTCCGGCTGGGGACGATGGATGTACATGCTCTCCTCATTGAGGTAGTAGTTGTAGGCATGGTAGCCGTAGACCGCCAGCATGGGGAAAACACTGATGAGCTTGATGCACTGTTCCAGCTGGGTCTGAAGGCTGCTGTCCCCGATGGTATCGTCATAGGAAGCCAGCGTCAGGACGCTGCGGGTCAGGGTGTTCATCAGGTCCTTGCTGGGAGCTTTCATGATGACGTCGCGAGTGAAGTTGGTGGGCAGATCCCGGCATTTGGTCAGCACGTTGCTGAACTCCTCCAGCTGCCGGGCGTTGGGCAGATCGCCGATGAGAAGCAGATAGGCCGCCTCCTCAAAGGCGAACCGCTTGCCGTGCAGGCCGCGGATCAGATCGTAGACGTTGTAGCCGCGGTACCACAGCTTGCCCTCACAGGGGGTCTTTTTGCCGTCCACCATCTTGAAGGCATCGATGCGGGAGATGTTGGTGATGCCGGTCAGGACGCCCTTGCCATCCTTGTCGCGGAGGCCGCGCTTGACACCAAATTTATCGAACAGCGCCGGATCGATCTTATCGTTCTGGACGCATTCGTCAAGGTAGATTTTTGCTTCACGTTCGATCTCTGCGTAGTTTGCCATAGCGGCCTCCCTTTCCTATTCGTTTGTGTGTTTTTACGGCATATTGCGGACGATATCCACCAGAATGTCTGCGCACTGCTGTACCGACAACACCGAAGTGTTCAGCTGAATATCGTAGTTGGCTTTATCCCCCCAGCTCTTGCGTGTGAAATAGCGGAAATACTGTTCCCGCTCCTTGTCCCGGTGGCGCATGAGAGAACGGGCATCCTGCTCGTCCACATGCTCGGTTTCCATGACACGGCGGCAGCGGGCCACCGGATCCGATGCGTAGATGAATACCCGCAGCGCCCGGGGCGCACCGTCCTTGCCCGAAAGCGTCTCGGTGGAACAGCGTCCGATAAAGACCGAGGGCTCCTTCTGCGCCAGCTGGCGGACGGTGCCCTGCAGCGCCTCGAACATCTCGTACAGGCGGGTGCGCATGCTGTAAGCGTTGGGGTTGCCTGCCAGGGCAAGGTCGAACAGCAGGCTGCCCGCCTGGCGTTCATCAAAGTTGCGCAGCTGCCCCAGATCCATGCCCGAACGCTCCGCCGTGTTGAACAGGATCTCCCCATCGTAGAAGGGGACCCCCAGCTTTTCGGACACCAGACGGCCGACCTCTCGCCCGCCGCTGCCGAACTCTCTTTCAATCGCGATTGATCTCATGGTTTGTCCTCCGTTTGCGGCACCTGACCCTCATGGCAGGCGGTCGCTTCATCGAGGTTATGCCGGATCTTATCCAACACCCTCTGCATTCCGGCACGTTCCTCCGGCGTGACGCCGGACATCAACCGGTCCACTGCACCGCTCATCACCTTGTCGTAACTCCGGGCCAGAGACCTGCCCTTTTCCGTCAGGGCCAGGTGCAGGCAGCGTCGGTCGGAGGCGTCCTCCGTCAGGGTGATGCAGCCGGTCCGGCGCAGATTGTCCACCGATTTTGAGATATGCGCTTTGGAGAGATATTTTGCCTCGCTGATGTCCCGAGCGGTGTTGCTCTGCCCGCTGTACGACAGATAGAACAGGATCTCCAGCTCCACATGGCGCAGACCGCTGGTCTGCATCAACTCCTGGCTGGCGTGTTCCAGCATCCGGCGCATCTTGTGTGCCGTATACAGCAGATCGTATTCCCGGTTCATTCTGTCCTCCGCGCAAACAGTTCATTAGCAAACTTTCTCTTATCATACATGATTTTCTCCACCGCGTCAAACCGATAAAGCGTAAATTAAATGTAAACTTTTTGGACGGATTCTCACTTTCCGCAATTGCCCTCATTGCTGCTGGATTTTTCTTCCCGGTTGACGGACGGCCGGTTTGGTGATACCTTTGTAACAGTCCCCCGCCGCATCCATGCGCGGGGCAAGTTGAACCATCGGGAGGCTGATCTGCTTTGAATCCGAATGTTACTGAATCCGAGACACCTGAAATCTCACAGATCCACGAGGTGGTTCTGTGTCCTGCTGACACCAACGCTCTGCTGCGGGCCAATCGTGAAATCCGGCGGGCGGTGTTCACCGTTGAGAACGGCATTTCCCAATCGGTGGAGCAGGATGAGCTGGATGGTCCGGATTCGCCGGATTCTCCCTGCCGCCACTTTGTGGTGGAACGGGACGGCAACGCCGTGGGTGCTTTGCGCTGCACTTTCCCCGCCCAGGGCGTGGTACAGCTGCAGCGGTTCTGCATTCTCTCCCACGTGCGGGGCCGCGGTGTGGGCCGGGCTGCCCTGGCTGCGCTGGAAGACTACTACCGCCCCACCATGCACCGCATTGAGCTGGACGCCAAATTCCACGTGGAGGGATTTTACAGGGCCTGCGGCTACCGCACCATTTCGGAGAAATTTGTGGAGGCAGGCGTGGAGCACGTCAAAATGCGGAAAGATCTGTGAATAACCGTATTACCGTCAAAAAAGCACCCCGGCGCGCCGCCCGATCCAGGGCCGGCATGCCGGGGTGTTTTGTATGATTGGATGTGCGGGTCAGTCGGCGTACTCCGCCAGCCCCCGGCTCCGCCGGGTGTGCAGCGAGACACTGAGCACCAGTCCCACACAGAGGTACATCATGACCACGCTGGAACCGCCCGCGGAGAAAAACGGCAGCGTAACGCCGATGACCGGCAGGACCTGAAGGTTCATGCCCAGATTGATGACGCATTGGAGGAACAATGCCGCAAAAATGCCCACGCAGATGTAACGGCCCAGGGCATCGGTGCTGCGGTAGGCAGTGCGCAGGGTGCGTGCCCCGATGCCGAAGAGAAGCAGCAGCACCGCTGCCGCCCCCAGAAAGCCCAGGGCATTGGCCAGGTAACTGAAAATAAAGTCGTTCCAGGCGTTGGGGACGAAAATGTGTTCCCCGTTGAACAGTCCCTGCCCGGTGAGCCCTCCGGTGCCGATGGCCATGGAGCCCTTGTTCTGCTGGTAGGTGAAATCCGCCAGGGCGGGATCGGTGGGATTGAGCACTGCCAGGATCCGTTTGAACTGGTACCCTTTCAGAATATCGGGTTTGAGCAGGAGCAGCGCGGTCCCCCCTGCCACGGCCGCCACGCCGGCACCGGCAATAAGCCAGGCGGAAAGGCCGCCCGCAAACAGCATGACCGCACCGATGCCCAGAAAAACCAGCGCCGTGCCGTCATCGCCCTGGATGTGAATGGCCGCCACCGGCAGCAGGATATGCAAAAGCACGCCCAGCAGATTGAGGGGACGGTTAACCTTGCCCCGCACCCGTTCCAGGTGCCAGGCCAGGGTGAGGACAAAACTGATCTTGGCCAGTTCGGTGGGCTGGAAGGTCATGCCTCCCACACGGTACCAGCTGTAATTGGAGGTTCCCCCGGCATCATAGCCGATGGTGAGAAAGCCTGCCCGGAAATTGTGCAGAAACAGAGTGGGGATCACCAGGCCCCACGCCACCACGGCGTGCAGCGGCCAGGCGCGGGCCAGGGTGCGGTAATCCACTGTGGAAAAGACGATCGCCAGCATCATACCCAGCAGGCTGGCAATGAGCTGGACCGACGCCTTGTTGTTGGAGCCGCCCAGCTGGCTCTGTCCCACGCTGACCAGCACCACGATGCTGATGAGGGAACAGATGCCGCACATCACAAGATAGGGCATATCGGTTCTGGCCGCATAGCGGCGCATCAGTCCGAACAAGGGCTCTGCCTCCTTTCCGTCAAATTTCCACAGGGTCTGACAACCCCGTATCATTATATCTATTTTGTCTCTTGCAGAAAAGAGCCGGCACGAAAATTTTACAAACCGCCCGGGACGTTGTATAATAAAACGATTTAAGACGCCCGCATTTGGCATCGTCACACAAAGGAGTATGCGCCGTATGGAAGAATATATGACCCATTCCCGCAGCGAAACTGTGGAGCTGGGGCGCAAACTGGCCGCCCGTCTGGCGCCCGGTGCCCTGATTGCCTTTACCGGCGGACTGGGTGCGGGCAAGACCGCCATGTGCCAGGGCATTGCCGAGGGCCTGGGCTGCACCGACCCGGCATCCAGCCCCACCTTTGCCATCGTGAATTACTACCGCGGTCCCCGGCCCTTCGCCCACTTCGACCTCTACCGCATCCACACCGAAACCGATCTGGCGGCCGCCGGATTTTACGATTACCTGGACATGGGTGCCGTGGTGGCCGTGGAGTGGAGCGAGAACTGCGCCGACATCATCGCCCGGGAGCATCCCATCACCATTGAGATCCAGCATCTGGGCGGAGACGACCGCCGCATTCTCATCAACGGGCTGTGACTGCCCGCCCATCCCTGACAGGAGGCTATTTACATGAACATTCTTGCCGTGGATACCGCCGGGCGCTCGGCATCGGTGGCTCTTCTGCGCGATGACACCCTGCTGTATGAGACGGTCTGCAACTGCGGGCTGACCCACAGCGAAACCCTGATGCCCATGGTGGACGCCGCCCTCAAAACCGCCGGGCTGCATCCGGCGGACATCGAGCTCTACGCCGTGACCGCCGGCCCCGGCAGCTTTACCGGGCTGCGCATCGGCATGTCCGCCGTCAAGGGCATGGCTCTGGTCCACCAGACGCCCTGCGCCGGCGTCTCGACGCTGGAGGCCCTGGCCCGCTGCCACACCGGTGAGGGGGTCGTCGTCTGCGCCATGGACGCCCGCCGCGGGCAGGTCTACTGGGCTGCCTTTGATCTGGAAACACACCAGCGCCTGACCCCCGACGCCGCCGCCCCTGCGGAGGAGGCGGTGGATTTTGCCCGGCACTGTAAAAAAAGCGTATTTTTTGTTGGCGACGGCGCCGCGTTGTGTTACAATATTGATAAGCAGGCGCAGCCCTGTGCCCCGGCGCTGGGCGTCGGTCGTGCCACCGGTGCCGCGCTTGCCGCGAGGGAAATGTGGAAAAACGGTCTCTGTGTGCCGCCTGCCCGCCTGATGCCCGACTATCTGCGTCTGAGCCAGGCCGAGCGGGAACGCGCCGAACGGGAGGCCCAAAAAGACAAAAAAGGAGCCAATTGATTATGACAGCACCCATGAAGCCTATCGCCCTTGGGGCGGATCATGCCGGATTTTCTCTGAAGGAGGCTCTGCGCCAGCATCTGGAAGAGCAGGGTATCCCCTACCGCGATTTTGGTTCGTACGACGGTTCGCGCTGCGACTACCCCGACCGTGCGGTGCCCCCCTGCGAGGCTGTCGTCCGCGGCGAATGTGATTTTGCCATCCTGTGCTGCGGTACCGGCGTCGGCATGTCCATCTGCGCCAACAAGGTCAAGGGCATCCGTGCCTGCTGCTGCAGCGACAGCTTCAGCGCTGAGTACACCCGCCGTCACAACGACGCCAACGTCCTGTGCATGGGCGCCCGCGTGGTCGGCCCCGGCCTGGCCTGCCAGTTGATGGATCTGTTCCTGGATTCTCCCTTTGAGGGAGGCCGCCATCAGGACCGTGTGGAAAAGATCACCGCCCTGGACGAGCGCCGCTGAGTTTTCCTTTTGTATTCCTCCTGCGCGTGCAGGGACCGATATTCCGAGCTGTCCGCGGCCCAACGGCAGGCGGACGCCAAACTTTGCGATGTAAGGAGTCACCACTATGAGCGTTGTAGAGATCGTCGATCATCCCCTGATCCAGCATAAGATCAGCCTGATGCGGGACCGCCATACCGGCACCAAGGAGTTCCGCGACCTGGTCAGCGAGGTTGCCATGCTGCTTTGCTACGAGGCCACCCGTGATCTGCCCACCGAGGAGGTCGAGGTCGAGACCCCGATCTGCCTGGCCCGCACCAAGGTCCTGGCCGGCCGCAAGCTGGCCCTGGTTCCCATCCTGCGCGCAGGCCTGGGCATGGTTGACGGCATGCTGAACCTGATCCCCGCCGCCAAGGTCGGCCACATCGGCCTGTATCGCAACGAGGAGACCCTCCAGCCGGTGGAATACTACTGCAAACTGCCCAAGGACATCGCCGAGCGCGAGGTCATCGTTCTGGATCCCATGCTGGCCACCGGCGGCAGCGCTTCCGATGCCATCACCCAGATCAAGAAGCACGGCGCACGTCACATCAAGTTCATCGGCCTGATCGCAGCGCCGGAAGGACTCAAGACGCTGCATGCCAACCATCCCGACGTGGATATTTACGTCGGTGCTCTGGATGAGAAACTCAACGACAACGGCTACATCGTTCCCGGTCTGGGCGATGCCGGCGACCGCATCTTCGGCACCAAATAAGAATCAGCTGCGTCCTTTTCAGGCGGACACCGGACAACGGTGTCCGCCTTTTTTGCTCCCTGCATTCTCTTGAAACGCCGCCCGCCATGCCGCCGCCTTTTCCCGGGAATTACCGTGCCGGGGCGGTTTTTTCCCGCAATGTTTCCGCCGCAAGCCGGGCCGTCCTGCCAAAGGGGCGCACATTTGCGCCCCTTCTCTTTTTCTTTTCAGCCGTCCGATGAAGAGGTGCCGGATAATTTTTCCCAAAGCTTAAAAATTCCATGTTTTTTCGTCATTTTTGCCATTTTGTCGTGAGTGACAGACGGGTTCCGCGTGTACAGGGAAACGCAGCCGGACGGCACATACCTTTGATTCTGGGCACGTTTTTTGTGGATTGTGCGCCTTGCGGAAAGCTTCCGTCATTTTGCTGTAAAAGCTTCCGCTTTTTTTGGTATTTACTCTTCTTGACTTTCCCCCCGGGGAGGCCTATACTGACAGTAGAAGTATTTGACACTTTTTTGTCAAAGCCGCTTCTGTTCTACATTTCCAGGCGCGCCGCACGGGCTTTCCATACGGAGCGCTCCGAACGGCGGCATGATCATGCGCCTAAAGTCAGGAGGTTATTCCAATGGCCAGATTTACTCTTCCCCGGGATTTGTACCACGGCAAGGGCTCTCTTGAGACCCTCAAGACCCTCGAAGGCAAAAAGGCTGTCGTCTGTGTGGGCGGCGGTTCCATGAAGCGCTTCGGATTTCTGGATCGCGCGGTCGGTTATCTGCAGGAAGCCGGCATGGAAGTCAAGATCATTGACGGCATCGAGCCGGATCCCTCCGTGGATACCGTGATGCGCGGCGCGGCCATCATGCAGGAGTTTGACCCTGACTGGATCGTCGCCATGGGCGGCGGCTCCCCCATCGACGCGGCCAAGGCCATGTGGATCAAGTACGAATACCCCGACATCACCTTTGAGGATATGTGCAAGGTGTTCGGCATTCCCAAGCTGCGCAAGAAGGCGCACTTCTGCGCCATCCCCTCCACCTCCGGCACCGCTACCGAGGTCACCGCTTTCTCCATCATCACCGACTACAACAAGGGTATCAAGTATCCCATCGCCGACTTTGAGATCACCCCGGACATTGCCATCGTTGACCCCGACCTGGCCGAGACGATGCCCAAGAAACTGGTGGCTCATACCGGCATGGATGCCATGACCCACGCCATCGAGGCTTACGTCTCCACTGCCAACTGCGACTACACTGACCCGCTGGCCATCTTCGCCATCCGCATGATCCAGAAGGATCTGATCGATTCCTACAACGGCGACATGGCAAAGCGCGATTCGATGCACAATGCACAGTGCCTGGCCGGCATGGCCTTCTCCAACGCACTGCTGGGCATCGTTCACTCCATGGCCCACAAGACCGGCGCTGCCTTTGCCGACTACGGCGCCCACATCATCCACGGTGCTGCCAACGCCATGTATCTGCCCAAGGTCATCGCCTTCAATGCCAAGGATCCTGTGGCCAAACAGCGCTACGGCGTGATTGCCGACGAGATGAAGCTGGGCGGTGCCAACGACGACGAGAAGGTCGCACTGCTCATCCAGCATCTGCGCGGCATGAACGACGCGCTGAACATCCCCCACTGCATCCAGCATTACGGCGCCGACAGCTATCCCTGCGAGCAGGGCTTCGTTCCGGAGGAAGTGTTCCTGGAGCGTCTGCCTGAGATCGCCAAGAATGCCATCGGCGACGCCTGCACCGGCTCCAACCCCCGGCAGCCGTCGCAGGAAGAGATGGAGAAGCTGCTCAAGTGCTGCTACTACGACACTGAAGTTGACTTCTGATCCCATCCAATGACGAAACTGTCCCGCTGCAAGTTCCGGGACATGGCAAGCCCCCGCATCACCTGCTTTTCGGTGATGCGGGGGCTTTGCGTTTTCCCCTTGTTTTCCTGTCCGGGCAAAGAAACAGACGGCGCAGGGTGTTACAGGAATTCCCGATCGCTCTGCGCCGTCCGTGGCAGCTTACCGCTTTTTTCCGTTATCGTCAAAGTTTCGCTTCAGGGCCCGCTCGGTCACAAAAATGATGCCGAACAGCGGGACCAGCTGAACGCAGCAGATCACGGTACCCGCTGTACCGACGGCATCCTCCCCCTGTCCCAGCACCGGCAGCAGGGCCAGCACCGATACCGGCAGCATTGCCAGCCCCCAGCGGAACATCAGGCGGCCCGAATAGTGATGGGCAAACGCCCAGGTGTCCCGGCTGCGTATGGAGCGGGGCGTCCGGTAACCGAACAGGCCGTTGATCTCCCGCGGTGCACGGCGGGAAAAGATCCCGCCAAAGACAACCATGATCAGGGGAAGCAGCAGATCGGTTGCCAGCATGAACAGCCAGAATGTCATGGTTTTCCTGTCCTCCCCGGAGCTGCGGATTGAGAGCATATCGTCCCTTGTCAAAGCACGGAAATCACAAACAGCATCGTACCGTATATTTTATCCGCAAAAATACAAGAAGTATTATTCTTTACAATATATACGTTTTGTTTTTCGAAATATGATTTTGCCGACGGAAAGTTTTTTATCCTTCCGACATTTCACATCTGTTCCCGAAGCAGTCCTGCCTGGTAGGCGTCCAGCAAGTGTTCCAGGTCACTGATGAGAGCCCGCTTCTCTGCCCCCTCATCGGTATCCCGCACGAGAATGCGCTGCGGCGCCACGTAGATCTGCTCGCTGCGGGAGGCGATGTCCTCATCCTCGCGGATGGCTTTCTCGGCGCTTTCGAAGGGCTGATGGGTGCGCAGCGTCAGGCCGCGGCTGTTATAGACCAGCGTATACCCCGCAATGCCAGTCCGGCTGTGGTAGGCACGGCAGAATCCGCCGTCAATCACAATGATCTTACCGCCGCCCTTGACCGGGCTTTCGCCCTCAATGGCCCGTACCGGCACATGGCCGTTGATGATGTGGCAGCCCTCCCCTGTCAGGCCGAATTCCTTGAGGATTCTGTCGGCAGTCTCGGGGTACTGGATGTACCGATAGTAGGGATTTTTGACCTCGGTATGGGTGGCCGGGTCGTCGATGTAGAGCCGTTCAAAGGTGGTCATGGCGCTGCGGCCGAAAATCGGGGACAGCCGCCCGCACCACAGATACCACAGAAAGTCCTGTCCCGCCTGGCGTCGGGGGCTGTCCGGTGCGGCAAAGTAACCTTCCCGGGCACGGCGGTCACAATAGTCAAAGAGTGCCTTGCCGGAATAGCTCTTGCCCTCGAAAGTCTCCGCCGCAAAGGCACCGTCCTCGGTCATGGGGACGGCCCCGTGGAACAGCAGATTGCTGTTGAACACCTTATACACCGCACCCTTGGCATAGAGGAACTTGACCTGTCGCTGCAGGCGCTCGCTCTCCTGGAAAGAGCGCACCAGCCCTTGCAGGACATCCTCCTCCTGGGCAGTCAGGCGGCTGGGACAGGCAGGGTCTACCGTGGGGAATTCCGGGTCCCGCAAGGGATAGACCTTGCCCCCGCAGCGGACCGTGCCCGCCTTGTAGTCGATCTGGTTGAGATAATCCCGCCCGGTGCATTCAAAGTCCGGGTTGCGGGCAATGACCTGAGCCTCCAGCTTGAGCATCAGAATCGTCACGGCTTTGTGCATCCGCGCCGTGCGGGCGATGGCCTCGGGTCCCGGCGAAGTGCGCGGGTCAATATGGGGACGCCAGAGTTCAATATCGGTATGGGCATAGAGCTGCTCGGCCAGATGCTCCAGCGGGCGCAGGTTGATTCCGTAGCCGTTTTCCAGGGTGGCCAGATTGTTGTAGGCTACCGTGGTCTTGAGCACCGTAAAAATGCAGATGGGACTGCCCGCAGCAGCGCCCATCCAGACCACGTCATGGTTGCCCCACTGGATGTCCACATCATGATGCTCGATCAGCCGGTCCAGGATCTGATCCGGCCGGGGGCCGCGGTCGAACAGGTCGCCCACGATGTGCAGCCGGTCCACCGCCAGACGCTTGATCACCTCACAGAAGCGGACGATATAGGCATCCGCCCGGTCATGGCGGATGATGCTGTCAATGATCTGACCGTAATACAGATCCTTGTCGTGATCCTCGAAGTGGGCGTGCAGCAGCTCGTCGATGATATGCCCGCAGTTGGCAGGCAGGCAGCGGCGCACATGGTCCCGGGTATGTTTGCTGGAGACAAACCGGCACAGCTGGATGAGCCACAAGAGATTCTTGCGGTACCAGGCATCCAGATCGGTCTGGCGCTCCTTGAGCTCGGGGAGTTTCTGGTTGGGATAGTAGATCAGGGTGGCGAGTTCGGCGCGCTCGGTATCGGGTACACCCTCCCCCAGCACCGTGTCGATCTTTTCCCGGATGACGCCCGAGGCACTGTTGAGGATATGGATGAACGCCTCATTTTCACCGTGTAAGTCGCTC
Organism: uncultured Gemmiger sp.; assembly: GCA_944388125.1. Lineage (GTDB taxonomy): Bacteria > Bacillota > Clostridia > Oscillospirales > Ruminococcaceae > Gemmiger. The sequence continues at coordinate 15,586 of CALXHO010000029.1, forward strand.
ATAAAATGTTCGGTGCCCTTGGGCAGGCGAAGCAGGGCTTCCAGGTTGATGATCTCGCTGGAAGCTGCTGCAATGGTGGGGTACTTTTCCCCGAGCACCCGCAGATAGCGGAGCTGTTCCGGCGTGGGCACTGTGGCATCCGGCATGGAGGATCCTCCCTCTGTGTGGTAGTGTGGCGGCGGTTCAGTCGATGGGCGGCGGCGTGGTGCGCAGCAGCTGGATTCCGGCCCCCAGCAGGTTGGGGCCCAGGTGCACTGCCAGCGTGGCGCTCAGGCTGCCGTGGATGATCTGGTGATACCCGGGCATCCGCTTTTTGAGCTGTTCCTCCAGGCGGCGGCCATCCTCCGGGACACCGCCGTCACAGACGATCAGGTTGAAGGCCGGCGTCACCGGGGCATCGGCACGGATCTTTTCCACCAGATCCAGCAGTCTGGCCTGCACTGCATTGCGTCCGCGCACCTTGGCCGCAGTGGTGATGACCCCCTCCTTGTCAAACATGAGGATGGGTTTGATCTGCAAAAGAGCCCCCGCAATGGCCGTGACCCGGCCGATGCGGCCGCCGCGGCGGAGATATTCCAGCGTGTCGATGGAGAACATGGCCGTGGTATCCTCGATCAGCTGAGCCGTGATCTCTTTCAGCTGCTCAAACTCCATGCCGGCAGCCGCGTACTGGGCCACCTGCACGGCCTGGATGCCCACGCCCACGCTGGCGCTCTTGGTGTCGAACACGGCGATCTCCAGATCGGTGCGCTCCTGCGCAATGAGACGCAGCTGGTTGGCGGTGCCGGAAAGGACCTCCGCCAGCGGCAGCACGATCACCTGGGTATACCCCGCCCGGGCAATGGCGTCCAGGGTGGCATCAATGTCCTGGCGCAGGGGCAGACTGGTCTTGAAATCCTCATTGGGCTGGCGGCGGTAGACTTCCTCCACCGTGATGTCGATGCCGTCACGATAGTCTTTGCCGTTGCAGCTGACGACCAGCGGCAGGCGAAAAATCGGATACTTTTTGAAATACTGTTGCGGCAGATCACAGTTGGAATCCGTCAGGACGGCAATTTTTCCCGGCTGCGTCATCGTCGTTCAGCTCCTCTCCCGTTCCCGCAGGGGCGGGAACATTCTTTATTTTTCAAGGTTTGCGACCAGGGGTTCATCGTGTCCTCAGGCGGAACAGCAGGAAACCTTCTTCTGTTCCTTGCTGAGGCAGGACATTACAGGGTCAGTTCCTGCATGGCGGCCATCAGGAAGGGAATCAGCTGTTTTTTGCGGCTGACCACGCCGGGCAGGACCGCCTTGCCGTTTTCCGGCTCCACATGGAAGGCAGCCCGCACGATCTTCTCGGCGTCATGGCCGGTATACATGAGATCGGTGCTCTGCTTCTGCACATCGGTAAACATATAGAATACCATGGGCAGGCCGTGATGGCCGGCGGCCTCGGGGAGATAGGGTCCCACCAGCTCCTCGGCCGCAGCACGGGATTTTTCGGTCATATAGCTGCTCTGTCCCACGCCGAACTTGACATCGCCACGGCTGAACACCTTGAAGTCGGAGACAAACACTTCCTCCGCCGTCTTGCCGGTCAGGTCGCCGCCGGCCTCAAACATCTGCTCGGCATAGGTCTTGATATCCTCCCCCGCAATACGGGCCAGGGCGTTGGCAGCCTGCTCATCCTGAGGAGTGGAGGTGGGAGAGCGGAACATCAGCGTGTCGGACAAAATGGCCGACAGCAGGAGGCCCGCGATCTTTTTGGGAATGTCCACCTCATTTTCCAGGTACATCTGGAACACGATGGTGGCGGTGCAGCCTACCGGCACATTGCGGAAATAGACCGGGCTGGTCGTCTCCAGCGTGCCGATGCGGTGGTGGTCGATGATCTCCAGGATCTCCGCCTGGGCCAGACCGTCCACCGCCTGGGTCTTTTCGTTATGATCCACCAGGATAATCTGCTTGCGGTGCAGGTTGAGCAAATTCCGGCGGGAGACCACGCCGCAGTATTTGCCATTTGTATCCAGGATGGGGAAATACCGGTGACGCACACTGGCCATGACACGGCGGGCGTCCTCAATGGGGGTATCCACATTGAATTTGAGCAGGTCCTTCACCCGCATGAAATGCCGCACCGGGGCCGACTGGCTGACCAGACGGGCGGCGGCGTAGATATCATAGGGCGTGATGATGATGCTGCAGCCCTTTTCCCGCGCCAGCGTCTCGATGGTACGGGGTGCCGCCTTGCCATTGCAGATGACGATGCAGCCTGCATCGCACTCAATAGCGCAGAGCTGGGTATCATACCGATTGGAGACAAGCACCAGGTCCCCGGGCTTGAGCTGTTCCTCCATGATCTCAGGGCTGCCGCCGATATAGATCCGGCCCGCCACCTCGGCGTCCGGGTCACCGACCACCATCTCGCCGTCCAGGGTGGACAGAACATTGCGGAAGCTGGTGTGGGCATCGGCCAGCACGCCGGTATCCATCAGGTCCATGTTGGCGTTGGCAATGTCCTTGACCGTGATGAGACCGAGAAGTTCATCCTCCGCATCGGTGACGCAGAGGGTGTCGATCTCGGTGTCCCGCATCATGCTCCACGCTGCCTTGACGCTGAGTTCCCGGTCAATGCCGGGCTGACGGCGGATATCGATATCCTTGATCTGGGGGCTGACGTCGGTACACAGGCGCGGCGGCTCCACATCAAAATGTTTGAGGACAAATTCCGTCTCCCGGTTTAGCTGACCGGCGCGGCGGGGTTCACAGACCATCTCACTGGCCTGGTTTTTCAGATAGGCATAGGCGATGGCCGAGCAGATAGAGTCGGTATCGGGATTGACGTGACCGATCACATTGACCTTGCGCCATACGTTGGCGGTGGGCATTTGCATAAAGGGCTCCCCTCTCCGCGAAAACAGTTCGCGGAATCATTTCTTGCGCTTTGCCGCATTCCGGCGGCAAGCGGGTAAATTTTTCTGTATACTTTATTATAACATGGAAAAAGTGCTTTTGCGATTCTTGACAAGCCCTACATACTGACGTAAAATTATGCTGTATGCTTATCTACGGCAGTGTGCCGTATCCGGGCAAACCGTGAGGAATATAGAAAGTGTAAAGAGGTATCGCACAGTTATGGTAAGAGAAAATCTTCGCAACATTGCCATTATCGCGCACGTTGACCACGGCAAGACCACCCTGGTCGACCAGATGCTGAAGCAGTCCGGTGCGTTCCGTGCCAACCAGCAGGTGGCCGAGCGTGTCATGGACTCCGGCGACATCGAGCGCGAGCGCGGCATCACCATCCTGGCCAAGAACTGCTCCTGCGTGTACAACGGCGTCAAGATCAACATCGTCGACACCCCCGGCCACGCCGACTTCGGCGGCGAGGTGGAGCGCGTGCTCAAAATGGTCAACGGCGTCCTGCTGCTGGTCGATGCGGCGGAAGGCTGCATGCCTCAGACCCGCTTTGTCCTGCAGAAGGCCCTGCAGCAGAATCTGTCCCTGGTCATCGCCGTCAACAAGATCGACCGTCCCGACGCCCGCATCAAGGAAGTCATCGACGAGATCCTGGAACTGCTGATGGACCTGGGCGCCACCGACGAGCAGCTGGACAGCCCCATGGTCTTCTGCTCCGGCCGCAACGGCACCGCCAGCTACGACTGGACCCATCCCGAGCAGGGCACCGACCTCAAGCCGCTGTTTGATACCATCCTGAAATATGTTACCCCGCCCGAGGGTGAACCCGACGAACCCATGCAGATGCTGGTCTCCAGCGTGGACTACAACGAGTTCGTCGGCCGTATGGGCGTCGGCCGCGTGCAGAACGGCGTCATCAAGGTCGGCCAGAATGTTCAGGTCTGCGACTGGCACAACCCCGATGTTCATATGTCCGGCCGCATCACCAAGCTGTTCGACTTCAAGGCCAACGGCCGTGAGCCCATCGAGCAGGCCGAGGCCGGCGATATCGTCGCCTTTGCTGGTCTGCCCGACATCAACATCGGCAACACCCTCTGCGATCCCGCCAAGGTGCAGCCCCTGCCCTTCGTCAAGATCAACGACCCCACGGTGGAGATGACCTTCTCGGTCAACGACAGCCCCTTTGCCGGCAAGGAGGGCAAGTACGTCACCTCCCGTCAGATCCGTGACCGTCTGTTCCGCGAGCTGCTCAAGGACGTGGCCCTCAAGGTGGAGGACTCCGCCACCAACGATTCCTTCCGTGTCATGGGCCGTGGTGAGATGCATCTGTCCATCCTCATCGAGACCATGCGCCGGGAAGGCTACGAGCTTCAGGTTTCCCCTCCCCATGTCCTGACCCATGAGGAGGACGGCAAGACCATGGAGCCTATGGAGCGCGTTGTCATCGACGTGCCCGAGACCTATCAGGGCGCCGTCATGACCGCTCTGGGCGCCCGCAAGGCCCTGCTCATGAACATGCAGCTGATGAACAGCCGCACCCGCCTGGAGTTCCGCATGCCCAGCCGCGGCCTGTTCGGCTACCGCAGCCAGTTCCTCACCGATACCCACGGCGAGGGCGTCATGAACACCATCTTCGACGGCTACGACGAGTGGCAGGGCGAAATCTCCACCCGCTCCACCGGCTCCCTCATCAGCTTTGACACCGGCACGGCCGTCACCTACGGTCTGTACAACGCCCAGCAGCGCGGTACCCTCCTGGTCGTCCCCGGCGAGAAGGTCTACGAAGGCGAGGTCGTGGGTTACACCCCCACCGGCGAAGACATCACCGTCAACGTCTGCAAGACCAAGCACCTGACCAACACCCGTGCTTCCGGCAGCGACGACGCCCTGCGTCTGACCCCTGTCTCCAAGCTGAGCCTGGAGGCCTGCCTGGAGTTCCTGGCTCCCGATGAGCTGCTGGAGGTCACCCCCGAGAACCTGCGCATCCGCAAGCGCATCCTCGACCATGACCTGCGCATGAAGGCCACCAGCAAGAAGAACAAGTAAGAACCGTCTGCTCTCTTTCCCCTGCACCATCCGGTGCGGGGGATTTTTTTATGCCTGCAGCAGGTGATGCTTCTTGACAGGGCACATACTGTGTGGTACGATGTACCTAGTAAAGCAAAGTACATCCTGTTGGGAGGGTCCGACATGAACATTGAAGATTGGCGCAGCCAGATCCGGCGGGGTACGCTGGAATACTGCATTCTGCTGATTTTGCACCACGGCCCCTGCTACGGGTACGGCATTCTGCAGCGCCTGGGGCAATCCGCCGTCACCACCGCCACCGAGAGCACCGTCTATCCCCTGCTGCGGCGTCTGCAGAAGGACGGGTACCTCACGGCCAGCTGGCAGGATTCCGCCGAGGGTCTGCCACCCCGCAAATATTATGCCCTGACGCCCGCCGGGGAGGAAGCTCTGCAGGCCATGAACGCCGACTGGGACAGTCTGCTGAAGATGGTCGCCCTGCTGAAGGAGGAGGAATAAATCATGGAAAAAGTGCTGGAACAATATCTGGACACCGTTGACCGCAGGCTTCGTCCCCTGCCGGTATCCGAGCGGGTGGACATTGTCAAGGAGATCAAGAGCACCATGCAGGAGATGGAGGCGGAGGGCCTGACGCCGGATGCCATTGCGGAACGACTGGGTGCGCCCGAACAGCTGGCCCGGGCCTACCTGTCCGACCTGCTGACAAAGCCTCAGCGCAGCGGCTGGCAGAAATTGCTGACCGTTCTGGCTTTTTACAGTGTGGTGGGGCTGAGCGGCATGTTTGTCATTCCCATTCTGGGCACCTGTGCACCGGCGCTGTTACTGTGCAGTGTGGCGGTCCCGCTGGCCGGACTGATGGACTGCCTGTTCTGGTATCTGTTCGGCATCCAGGTTCCCTACCTCACCATACAGCTGGGGCCCTACACTCCGCCGCCGATCCTGGGTTTTGCATGCACGCTGGTGGCCGGCGGATTGCTCTATCTGCTGGGCCGGGGCTGCTGGAGACTGCTGGTACGCTACCTGAAAGCGGTGGGGACGACCAAAGACAGCTTGTCTGTATGATCCCCCCGCTCTTCCTTTTTCAAGCAATTTCAAGCAATTTCAAGCAATTTCAAGCAATTTCAAGCAATTTCAAGCAATTTCAAGCAACATAAAACGGCAGGAACTGTTCCGTAACAGTCCCTGCCGTTTTTCGTATTTGTTCTGTTGTCAGGACAGCTCGAACATACCGTTGTAGAGCTGGTAGTACTCGCCTTTCTGGGCCAGGAGCTCCTCGTGGCAGCCGCGCTCGACGATCTGGCCGTGCTCCAGCACGATGATGGCGTCGGCGTTGCGCACGGTGGACAACCGGTGGGCAATGACAAAGACGGTACGGCCTTCCATCAGCTGATCCATGCCCTTTTCGATCAATGCCTCGGTGCGGGTATCGATGGAGGAGGTGGCTTCGTCCAGGATCAGCACCGGCGGATCGGCCACCGCTGCCCGGGCAATGGCCAGCAGTTGGCGCTGGCCCTGGCTGAGGCTGGCGCCGTCCGAGGTGATGCGGGTGTCATATCCCTGGGGCAGACGGCGGATGAAGGAGTCCGCGTTGGCGATTTTGGCTGCCCGGACGACCTCCTCATGGGTGGCGTCCAGCTTGCCGAAGCGGATATTTTCCTCAATGGTGCCGGTGAACAGGTGGGTGTCCTGCAGGACAATGCCCAGGCTCTGCCGTAGGGAGTCCTTTTCGATCTCCCGCACGTCGATCCCGTCGTAGGTGACGCTGCCGTCGTCGATGTCGTAGAACCGGTTGATCAGGTTGGTAATGGTCGTCTTTCCGGCGCCGGTGGAACCTACAAAGGCGATCTTCTGCCCCGGTTTGGCGTAAAGACTGACATGTTTGAGGATGGTGTGGCCCTTGTCATAGCCGAAGCTCACATCATGGAAGCGCACATCGCCCCGCAGGGGGACCAGCGTGCCCTCCGGCTTCTGCCAGGCCCAGCAGCCGGTCTTTTCGTCGCAGGCGGTGAGGGTGCCCTTTTCCTCCCGCACATTGACCAGGCGGATCTTGCCCTCGTCCACCTCGGGTTTCAGGCTCATGGCCTCGAAGATGCGCTCGGCGCCCGCCATGGCCGCCAGCAGGAAGTTGCTCTGCTGGGTGAACTGGTTGATGGGCATGGCCGCCTGACGGACAAACACCAGATAGCTGGCCAGGCTGCCGATATCGGTCATGCCGTTGATGGCCATGATGCCGCCCAGCACCGCCACAACGGCGTAGTTGATATAGGAGATGCTGACGACGGCGGGGACCATGGTGGCGGCGTAATTCTGGGCGCCGGTGCCCGCCTTGCGCAGTACCTCGTTCTTCTCATTGAAGACGCGCAGGTTTTCCGGCTCGTGGTTGAACACCTTGATGACCTTCTGGCCGGCGACCATCTCCTCGATGTAGCCGTCCACATCGCCCAGGGCCGCCTGCTGCACCGTGTAATAAGCAGTGCTGCGCTTGGCGCTGTACCGGATATAGAGGAACATGGCAAGGTACCCCAGCACCACGATGAGCGACAGCTTCCAGTTGAGCACGAACAGCATGACCAGGGTGCCCGCCAGCTGGATAAAGCTCTGGATGGACATGGCAAAGCTGTTGTTCAGGGCATCCGAGACGGTGTCCACATCGTTGGTGAAGTAGCTCATGATATCGCCGTGGCGCTGGGTATCGAAGAAGCGCAGCGACAGCGACTGGATGTGATGGAACAGGTCCCGTCGGATGTCATACAGCACCTTCTGGGCGGCATAGACCATGGTCTGGGTGTAGCCGAAGGCGGACAGTGCGCCGATGCCGTAGATAACGGCGGTGACCACAACGCCGCGCAGAAAACCTGGGATATCCCCGTCCCCCACGCTGTTGACCACGGGGCGGATCATGTAAGTACCCAGCAGGTTTGCCACGCCGCTGATGGAGACCAGCACCGCCACCGCCAGGAGCAGGAACTTGTGCCGCCCCATGTAGGAGAGCAGCGTCCGGAGCGTGAATCCGAAATGTTTGGGCTTTTTACCCGTTATTGTCCGTGCCATCGCTGCTGCCTCCCTTCATCTGAGAATGATAGATTTCCTGATAGATGGGGTCGCTGGCCAGCAGCTGGCTGTGGGTGCCCACTGCATGGATGCGTCCGTCATCCAGCACCACGATCATGTCGGTGCCCATCACCGAGGTGATGCGCTGGGCAATGATGATCTTGGTGACGTTTTCCAGTTTGCCCAGGGCCGTGCGGATTTTGGCCTCGGTGGCGGTATCCACCGCGCTGGTGGAATCGTCAAAAATCAGGACCTTGGGGTGTTTGAGCAATGTACGGGCAATGCAGAGGCGCTGTTTCTGGCCACCCGACACGTTGACGCCGCCCTGGCCCAGGTCGGTATCCAGGCCCTTGGGCATGCGCAGGAGGAATTCGTCGGCGCAGGCGGCGCGGCAGGCCTCCCACAGGGTCTCGTCGTCGGCATCCGGGTCGCCCCACCGCAGGTTGTCCCGCACCGTGCCGGAGAAAAGGACGTTCTT
>CALXHO010000030.1 GCA_944388125.1 uncultured Gemmiger sp.
TTGGAGTCGCTCATGGCGATGACCTTGCCGCCCAGCTGGGTGGCCTTCTGGTTGGCGTAGATGGCCACGTTGCCGGAACCGGAGATGACCACCTTGGCGCCCTCAAAGCTCTTGCCGTTGGCCTTGAGCATCTCGTCGGCAAAGTAGCACAGGCCGTAGCCGGTGGCCTCGGTGCGGGCCAGGGAGCCGCCGTAGGGGATGCCCTTGCCGGTCAGCACGCCCACAAAGCTGTTGGTGATGCGCTTGTACTGGCCGAACAGGAAACCGATCTCACGGCCGCCCACGCCGATGTCGCCGGCGGGCACGTCGCAGTCGGGGCCGATGTGGCGGTACAGCTCAGTCATGAAGCTCTGGCAGAAACGCATGACCTCGGCGTCGCTCTTGCCGTGGGGGTCAAAGTCGCTGCCGCCCTTGCCGCCGCCCATGGGCAGACCGGTCAGGCTGTTCTTGAAGACCTGCTCGAAGCCCAGGAACTTGATGACCGACAGGTTGACGCTCTTGTGGAAGCGCAGGCCGCCCTTGTAGGGACCGATGGCAGAGTTGAACTGGACGCGGTAGCCCCGGTTGACCTGGACCTTGCCGTTGTCATCCACCCAGGGCACGCGGAACATGACCACGCGCTCCGGCTCGACGATACGCTCGATCAGGCCGTTCTTCTCCAGCTCGGGGCGGGCCGCAACGACCGGCTCCAGGCTTTCCAGAACTTCGTCCACGGCCTGCAGGAATTCCTTCTGCTCAGCGTTGCGTGCGGCCAGGCCCTCATACACTCCGGCCAGGTAGGCATTTTGAATCGACATAGTGACACACTCTCCCTTTTCCGGCGGCACGCCCTCCCGTAAATTGGAGGGCCGCGCCGCACTCTTTTATTATTTCTTACGCCAGCTTCTATGTTACCACCGGATCGGGCCTTGCGCAAGAGAAAATCACAAAAAATGTCACCTGTTTTGCTGCAATTGTATGCAATATGAGTACAGAAATGGATAAACTCGCAAAAAATGGCGAAATGTGCTATACTGAAAAAGTTCGGCGCGGGCGGTTTCCTACCGCCGTGGCCGCGTCTGCGGCAAGCCGCCGGATCTACCTGACCGGCAGGCCGGACAGATGCCCGGCGTCCCGGTCGCGATGCAAAGGAGAGAAATGCTATGGCAGTCCTTACCGTTACGAAACAGAACTTTGAGACCGAAGTGCTGGGCAGCGAAAAGCCGGTGCTGGTGGATTTCTGGGCAGGCTGGTGCGGCCCTTGCCGTATGATGAGCCCTGTTGTGGATGAGATCGCCGAGACCGAACCCGCCCTCAAGGTGGGCAAGGTCAACGTGGACGATGAGCCGGAACTGGCCGCGCGCTTTGCGGTGCAGAGCATCCCCACCCTCATTGTCTTCAAGAACGGCCGGGCGGTCACCCAGAGCCTGGGTGCCAAACCCAAGGCAGCCGTGATGCAGCTGCTGCATCAGGCCGGTGCACTGTAATCCGGCGAAGAAAAATCGGTCCCACAGATGGGTGCCCCGGAGCGGATACCGCCTTTGCGCGGTGCCGCCCTGGGGCACTGTTGGTTCCACGGCCAATCGACTGCATAAAAAGCTCCCCGTCCTCTCCGGTGCGGATGCCGGTGAGGACGGGGAGCTTTGCTGTGTGAACTCAGAAATTGCAGCCATTCCAGCCCCAGTCGCTGACGGGGTGGTAGGTGACGTAGACGCCGTTGCCGGGGATGCCCAGCTGATCCTCCAGAATGGAACAAATCTCGCCGGTCATGGCGCTGTAATCGGCGGGGGAGGCGCTGCCGTACAGGCTGACCGAGACATAGGCGCCCCGGGTCAGCTTCTGCCCGGCCATCCACAGGTCGCAGTTGTCCTGAATGCCCACCATCAGGTAGGTCTCGGTCTTGTGCAGGGTGGGGATCGCCTTGCCGAAAGCGGCCTTGAGGGCTTCCTTCTGGGTGGCGTCGAGGGATACGGTGACTTTGGCATCAATGAACGGCATGGGGATTCCTCCTTTTTTTGTGGGGTGTATCGGTCAGCGGCCGCGGGCCCGCAGCTCTGCCTGAGCGATCTGCCGCAGGCGCGGGGCGGCATGGGCAAAGAACTTCTGGAACGCGGGGCAGTAATAGTTCTGCTTGCCCCCGGCGGGATCGTCGCACCAGTCCCGCTTGCAGCCGCCGAAGCAGAGCGGCTGCCACTGGCAGGAGGCACAGGCGGTAGGGTGCTCCAGGCCGTCCTGCAGAAACCGCATCGCCCGGTCGCTTTTCGCCAGGGCGGGCAGGGGCTGGTCTCCCAGATGGCCCAGCTTCCACTCGTCGAGAACGTAGAAATCGCAGGGGTAGACCGAACCGTCGGCCTCCACCACAAAGTAGGCGCCGCAGCTGCCGCTGGTGGCGCAGGTACCCGCCGGCAGGCCCATGGCCAGATGCACATAGTCGTCAAACAGGCGCACGCTGGTGTAGTGGCCCGACGCCCAGTCCCGGTACCATTCGTCGAAGAGGGCGCAGAGGAAGATTCCGTAATCCTCCGGCAGCAGGGAGTATGGCATGCTGCCCCGGGGCTTTTCGATGGGGTCCAGGCAGGGAATGAACTGGAGATATTCCATCCCCGTCTTCTGCAGGGCGTGGTAGATCCGCACCGCGCTCTTGGCGCAGCGCTTGGTCACCACGCAGAGCAGGTTGAGGTCCACCCCGGCCCGCTGCAGCAGGGTGATGTTCTGCCGGACCCGCGTCCAGGTGCCCTTGCCCGCCGCGTCGATGCGAAACTCATCGTGCAGGGCCTTGTCCCCGTCCAGGGAGACGCCCACGAGAAAGCGGTTCTTTGCCAGAAACTCCGCCCACTCCCCGTCCAGGGCAAGGCCGTTGGTCTGGATGGAATAGCTCACCGGAATGTGCCGGGTGTTGCGGGCGGTGACCTCCGCCACAAAATGGCGGAAAAAGTCCAGCCCCGCCACCGTGGGCTCCCCGCCCTGGAAGGCGAAACTGATCCGGCCGTTGAAGTCCACGGCGTCCAGGGCTTCCCGGATGAGCAGATCGGCGGTCTCCGGGGTCATGACGCCCATACTGGCCTGGGTACGGTTGGCGGCCTCATCCTCGTAAAAGCAATAGCGGCAGCGCATATTGCACAGGCTGGAGGCGGGCTTGATGAGAAAATTGACAGACTGCATGGCGTGCCGACCTTTCCGCGTAAAAAATCATTTCCTTCATTATAGCGGAGATGCGGAGGCGGTGCAAGGCGGGCTCAGCGGGAAAAGGCGGTGGCCCGGCGGTAGATGAACCAGGACAGGACGGCGGTCAGCACCTCAGTGACCCAGAAGGCATGCCAGACACCGTCGGCTCCCCAGAACCGGCTGAACACCCAGGCCAGGGGCAGGATGAGCACGGTATACCGGCACAGGGAGATGCAGAGGGATTCCACTCCCTTGCCCAGGCCCTCCAGAGCTCCGGAGGCCGTGACCGACAGGCTGGACACCACAAACCCCAGGGAGATGATGCGCAGCGCCCCTGCACCCAGGCGGATGGTCTCGGCGTTGTCGGTGAAGAGGGCGATGAGGGCGGCAGGGGCTGCCAGGCAGAGCAGGGTGCCCAGCAGCATGACGGCGGCAATGAGAAGCAGGCTGGTGCGGAAGATGCGGCGCACCCGGCCGTATTCCCCGGCGCCGTAGTTGTAGCCCATGAGGGGGCGGATGCCCTGCACCACGCCGTTGGCCGTGAGGTAGAGGAAGGACTGCAGTTTATAGTAGGCCCCCAGGATGAGGACGTAGGTCTGGGAGAAGGCGGACAAAATGCCGTTGAGGGCGGTGATGAGCAGGGAGGCCAGGGCCAGGCTGAGGGTGGCGGGCACCCCCACCAGGTACATGCGCCGGGCAAGGAAGCCCACCGAGGTCAGCCCCCGCAGCCGGATGCGCAGGGGCAGCACCCCGGCGGCGTAAAAGACCAGGTAGGCCGCCAGGGTCAGGCACTGGCCCAGGCCGGTGGCGATGGCGGCACCCTCGATGCCCAGGGCGGGGAAGGGACCGATGCCGAAGATGAGCAGCGGGTCGAGAATGATGTTGGCCGCGCAGCCGATGAGCATGCAGATCATGGAGACGGCCATCTTGCCCACGGCCTGGAAGGTCTTTTCAAAGGCCATGCCCGCCGCGATGGGCACGCAGAACCAGAACACGATGCCGGAGTAGCGCAGGCCCAAAGAGAGGATGGCCTCCGAGTCGGTGAACAGGGAGAGAAAGCCCGGCATGGCCAGCAGGCACCCGGCGGTGAGAAGGACGCCGTGGAGCAGATTGAGCCACATGCCCAGAGAGGCCGCACAGGAGGCCTGCTCCTGTTTGCCTGCCCCCAGCAGAAAGGCGATGACCGCATTGATGCCGATGGCAAACCCCACCGTGATGGAGGTCACCAGATTCTGGACGGGGTAGACGAGGGAGAGGGCGGTCATGGCGTCCTCACTGATCCGGGCCACAAAGTAGCTGTCCACGATGTTGTACAGCGAGCTGACCAGCATGGACAGTGTCATGGGCAAGGCCATGGAGACGACCAGCGGCAGGATGGGGCGCTGCTTCATAAAAACCTGATCCATTGAATTTTCCTCCGTGAAATGAAAACTGTGCGGCGGATGCCCCGGCGCCGGGGCAAAAAAATACCACACGACCCGGTGCACGGCACCAGACGATCATGTGGCGAAAAGAAAAGCAGATTGCTTTGGGAAAAGATCCACAAACTCCGCACAGGCGGATTTTACGGTAACACTATACCGTGGATCAGGCATTTTGTCAACGGCCGGACGAAAAAAAGCAGAAACTGGAAGCACCCGCCCCGCCAGGGGGCAAAAACGCTCAGCCCCGCAGGAAGAATTTTTCAATGCAGCTGGCAGCTGCGCCCACGGCGCCGCCGTACTCCCCCAGGTCCACATAGACCAGCTGGAGCTTCTCGTCGCTGGAGCGGAAGGCGTAGGTGCGCAGCGAGCGTTCCACCGTCTCGAAGTTTTCATGATTGCGGAACATGGGACCGCTCAGGAAGATCAGGTGGGGGTTGAGGAAGCCGACGATGTTGGCCAGGGCAATGCCCAGGTAGAACATGCCCCGGTCCAGAATGCGGCGCACGGCAGGGTCGCCCTTGGTCTGGGCCTCCAGCACCTGCTCCAGCGTGAGCTGAGAAGGATCGGTGCACAGCTCGGCCAGCACCGTGCATTCCCCGTCGCGCAGGGCCTGACGGCAGTATTCCAGCACCGCACGCATGCTGGACAGCGATTCCAGGCTGCCCGGCATGCCGCAGTCGGCCAGTTCGGGGCCCTTGGGGTCCAGGATCATCTTGCCGATCTCGCCCGCGGCGGCATCCTGCCCGTGGAAGGACTGGCTGTTCAGGACCACCGGGCAGGCAATGCCCCAGGCAACATGGCAGTAGGCAAAGGTGGTGTCGTCCCCCAGAAGATTGGGACGGAACAGCGAAATGGCACAGGCCCGGGCACGGACGTTGTTCTCCACCCGGACGGGCAGACCCGTCGCTGTGTGGATCGTCTCTCCGAAAGGCTGGTTGCACCAGCTGACACGCTCGGTGCCCAGGTTCTTGATGACGCCGGTGTGGGCGTTGACAATGCCCGGCACCGTGATGCCGATGCCCACCAGACGCTCCCACTCGGCGGGATGACGGTTTTCCAGCGTGTGGAGCAGCCTGAGCAGCTGCCGGACCATGGTGTCGTAATCCTCCGACAAAAGGTCGTAGGAACCCTGGGCCAGAATGCCCCCCCGCAGGTCGGTGATGCAGTAATGGGTGAAGTCACGGCCAAGAGAAATCCCCAGCGCTACCCGAGACCCCGGGACCAGATCAATGTTGATGGGCTTGCGGCCTACACCGTGGGAGGTGACGGTGTTGGCGGGGCCGGTCAGCTCCTGCACAACGCCCTGCTGGATCAGCTCGGCCACAATATTGGTGATGGTGGGGGGAGTCAGCTCCAGGCGCTCGGCAATCTCGGCACGAGACAATGGTGCATAGCGAAATAAAATCCGCTTGATGGATTCCAGATTCTGCTGTTTGATCTTTGCCAGATTTTTGCCGTGCATCATGGGCATGTGTGACGCCCCTCTTTCTGTCAGGATTTCATTTTTTTGTGGGAAAGAAATATTTATTAAGATTATAAAATATAGTGGCTTTCCTTTATATCATACCATATTTTATAAGAAATGTCAGATAATTCGACAGTAGCGAAACAGACAAAAAAGAAAAGGCAAAACTGACGGAATATCCAAAAAAGAGCAAGGAAAGAAACAGGGCGGCCGAGATACTTTGAAAAAACCACGGAAAAAGGGCAAATCCGGCCGTTATGATTGGTTAAGTTGATAAATCAAATATTGGAAATTCCTCTGAGAATTACTCCGGATTCTGAAAAATGCACAAAAATCACGTCCCGGAAATGCGGTGGGAGAAAAAATGAGGGGCCTTCCTCCCGCACACCAGGGGAGAACGCTGCCGGAAAACGACAAAACGGCTCCCCGCGGGCGGAAAACCGCAGGGGAGCCGTTTGGTTGTACAAAGAAAATCACAGAGGAATCTTGCCGTCCACCTTGTTGATGACGTAGTAGGCACAGCCTTCCTCCGGCTTGATGTAGACCCGGCAGGAATGAATGCCGATCTTGTGGGTGGAGCGGTAGTCCGCCTTGGCCTGCTCGACAAGAGCGGCACAGTCGTACTCCTTGCCTTCCACCTGAAGATAGATTTCGGTGGCAGGAGTGTGTGCCTTGCGGGCAGGCTGTTTCCTGGGCTGTCTGCCGGGAGCCTTGGGCTCCGCATTTTCTGTCGATTTACGCATAGGGTAACCGCCTTTCTTGGGTATGTCCGCTTGAAAATTCGCATTCAGTATAGCATAAGATCGGCCCTTTGACTAGAGAAAAAAGCCTGATTTTGCCGCATCGGGGCAAGTTTTTTTCAAAATATCCGTGAAAAAGGCCCGGGTAAACAGGACCTAATGGGTCCGGAAACATTTTGCAGGGACATTAGCCGGAACTAATACCCCGTGCCGGGCGGACGATCCGGGATAAAAGGGTCAGATCCGGCCCAGCAGGATCTCGGACAGGGGGCGCTTGGGCACGCAGTAATCCCGGGCGTCATCCAGATAGTAGCGGACGTCGCCGTCGTGCATCTCCACCACCCGGCTCTCGTGGGCGGGATAGCCGAAAGCCACCATGCTGTGCAGCCGCAGGGAGGACGCTGTGCCGAACAGATTGCACAGGGCGGGGCGGTCGATGGCGCCCATGATGCAGCTGCCTACCCCGTGGGACCAGGCCGCCGCCGTCATGCTGCCCAGGGCAAGGCCCGCATCGGTGTCATTGGCGCCGGGCAGGGCCTCGTCCTGGAACACGGCGATGAACAGGGTGGGGCATTCCTCCGGTTTGGGGGTGCCCTGCTCGGGCGGGAGGTAGGCCGCCCAGTGGACCAGGCCGTTCACCGTCTTTACCTGCTCGGGACTCTGGACCACCAGATATTTCAGCGTCTGGCGGTTGGCGCCGCAGCTGGCAATGCGGGCGGCTTCCAGAATGTCGTCCACCACGGCGGCGGGCACAGGCGTCTGTTTGAACCGACGGTAGGTGCGGCGGGTGCGCAGAAATTGCATGAAGTCTTGCATGAAAATACCTCCTTGTCAAAATGAGCAGTCAGAACCGGGCGGGTCAGCCCTCCCCGGGCAGCGTCACCGACGAGGCCGCCAGCATGGCCCGGAATTCGGCGTCCGGCATGTCGATGGACAGATCCTTGACCATGGTGGGTTCCTGAAAATGCACCTGCCAGGGGGCGCCGCCCTCCTGCTGGCAGAATACCATGGCGCTGACTTTGCCGAAATTGGCAAAGGTCTCATCCCCGAACAGGGTGGGGGCGGGCCTGACAAAGTAATGGTCGATCATGGTGCCCTGGGCAAACAGATGCTCGACGGCGGCGGGAAGCTCGCCCTCCGCCTGCTCGTTTTTGTACTGCGGACGAATGGATAGAAAATCGGCGGCACTGAGAGTATCCGGCATGGCGAAACCTCCTGTCAGAAAATTCTTTGATTTCAGTATACCGCGCCCGGGCCCCGTTTGCAATGCGATGCCCCGGTGCAAAAAACACCGGACGACAGGACGCCGTTTTTTGTATAAAAAGCCCATGACATATTTTGGAAAAGGGTGTTATACTATATAGTAGGCGTATTAGCGTTGTTTTTGAAAGCGGCTTTTAAGAGAAAAGGAGCGAAAGATGTTTCAGGTTGGGGATATGGTTTGTTATGGGACCACCGGTGCTTGCCAAATCGCCTCCCATGAGGTGCGGCAGCTCGGCGATCAAAAACAGAATTGCTTTGTGCTCAAGCCGGTCTTTGACAAGAGCATGACCATCTGTGTGCCGGAGGGCAACGAACTGCTCATGGCACGGATGCATCCGGTGATGAGCAAGGAGGAGATCCTTGCCCTGATCCGGGAACTGCCGGAGGAGGACGTCCAGTGCGACCCGAACCCGGATGTGCGCCGGCAGTATTACAATGAAACGCTGAAAAAGGGCGACCACCGGGAACTGCTGCGCATGGTCAAGGCCATCTACAACTTCCGCCGCGCCCGCCGCGCCATGGGCAAACGGCTGTCCGGCTTTGACGAGAACGCCATGCGGGAGGCGGAAAACATGCTCTATACCGAGTTTGCCCTGGTGCTGGACATCCAGCCTTCCGAGGTGGTGCCCTTTATCCGCAGGGAGCTGGGCGGTGAGGAATAATGACTGAAATAAAAACGAAGATACGATAAAAAACAGCCTATTCGGAGGCGGCGTACATCTGTGAGTTAACAGATATGCGCCGCCTTTTTGTGTTGCCTGAAAGGGGGCGCCGTGGGGCAAAATCCTGCAAAAAGGGCGGAAGAGGGTGCACAGTGACCCTCGCAGACCCCCTGGACGGCGTGGTATAACCAAAATGGAAAAACGCACCGGAACAGCCGGGAACCCGGAAAAGACCACGGGAAGCATCCTGGCAAAACAGCGCGGCGTCTGCCGCAAATCACCGAGGCGAAAAAAGGCGACAAAGCCCGTCACAATGCGGGCTGCGGCGTCTTTTTTTCTGCCTGCAAAGGTGGATTCGGGTTCCGGGACGGGGAAAGGGGGCGAAGGGATGGACCAGGCGCAGGATGACGCCAGAACGGCGGGGACACCGCGACGGCGGCGGTCGCCGGTGAAGATGAAGGAGATCGAACAGATGTGGGCCGACGTCATGCGGGACGAGACGGTGGAGCTGCGCCAGCGGATGCACGCGGCGGAGCTCTGCGCCAAGGCCATCAACGCGGCAAACGGCGAAGGCAAACAGGAGGAGGCCGCCGCCACCGGGCGTCTGGATGAAGTCCTCAACGCCTTGTGGGGCTGCACCGCCGGACACTGGAAGGGGGAGGAACCGCCATGAGGGGACAGCTGAAATTTTCCGCCAAGAGCATGGCCTTTCTCCGCTGCCGGGCCCGGTGCGAGTTCCTGGAAGGAACCACCGCTGCGGGCAAGACCACGGTGGCGCTGCTCAAGTTCATGCTGCGGTGCGCGGCCAGCGACAAAAAGCTGCACATTCTGTCCGGGCTGGACACCGGCACGGTGGAAAAAAACATCATCAACAAGGAGTTCGGCATTCTGGATGACTTCGGCCCACTGGCCGACTACTACCCTGCGGGGTACGGCAAGACCACCCAGGCACACATCCGCCTCAAAACCTCCGACGGGGACCGGATCATCTACGTGCTGGGCTACGGCAACCGGGAACGCTGGAAAAAAGCCCTGGGGGGGCAGTACGGCTGCGTCTACATCGACGAGGTGAACATCGCCGACATGGAGTATCTGCGGGAGGCCGCCATGCGGGCCGACTATCTGCTGGCCACCCTCAACCCCGACGACCCCCGCAAGCCGGTGTATGAGGAGTACATCAACCACGCAAGGCCCCTGCCCCAGTGGGAGCACTCCACTCCCGAACAGATCCGCAAACAGCTCAACCAGCCCCCCAAGGAAGGGTGGGTACACTGGTTCTTCGGCTTTGAGGACAACGCCGCCCTGAGCGAGGAGACCCGCCGGCGCATTCTGGAAAACGCCCCGGCGGGCAGCCGCCTCTACCGCAACAAGATCCTCGGCCTGCGGGGACGGGGAGAGGGCGTCATCTTTGAGGTGGGACCCGCCCACCGCATGGGCGCGGCGGAACTGCGGCGCCAGCTGGAGGCGGGGACCATCCGCTTTGCCCGCTTTGCCTGCGGGGTGGACACCAGTTACAGCCAGCGCACCCAGGATACCTTTGCCTTTGTCTTTGACGGCATCCTGGAGGACCGTCGCAAGGTCACACTGGCGGTGCGGGTCTACTCCAACAAGGACCGGGCCCGGCAGGGACTGTCCGTGCTGGCCCCCAGCGACATCCCGCCCCTGCTGGAAGAATTCCTGGAGGAGCAGCGGGCGGCGTGGGGGTTCGGGCGGCGGGTGTTCATCGACAGCGCCGACCAGGCCACCCTGGCCGAGTGCCGCAAGTACCGGCGGCTCAAGGGCGGGCTGTATGAGTATCTGCCCGCCTGGAAAGGACTGCCCGTTCTGGACCGCATCCGCATGGAGAGCGGCTGGCTGGCCCACGGCGCCCACCTGTTTGTGGAGGAGGGCTGCGGGCCGCTGCTGGAGGAGATGGACTGTTACAGCTGGGAGGCGGACGGACGCCCGGAGGACGGCAACGACCACTGCATCAATGCCGAGCAGTACGCCTGGATGCCCTACCGGGAGGAGATCGGATAAGGCGAGGAGGAAAATACCATGAACTGGATGGAAAGGATGAGGACCATGTTGCAGACCTGGCTGGAGATCCAGCCGGCAGAGGGCCGGCGGCTGAGCATTCGGGAGCCGGTGAGCCATGCCACCAACGTGCTGCGCAACCGGGTGTGGTACCGGGGCGATGCCAGCGAGCTGGACCAGCTGTTCAAGCAGCTGGGGGAGGACGCTGTGGGCAGGGCGCGGTTCTGGGCGGCGGCTCCCGAGAGCGAAAACCTGCGCAAGGCCCACAGCGGTCTGCCTGCCGTGATGGTGGACACCCTGGCGGGCATTGTGCGGGCCGACCTGGACGAGATCCGCTTTGACGACCCCCAGGCTGCCGCCCGCTGGGAGGCCATCGCCCGGGACAATGACTTTGAGGCCCTGGTGGGCCGGGCGGTGGCCGAGTGTCTGGTCACCGGGGACGGGGCTTTCAAGATCAGCTTCGACCCCCAGGCGGCGCCGGGACCGATCCTGGAATTTTACGGCGCCGACCGGGTGGAGTACGCCCGCCGCCACGGGCGCATCACGGGGGTGGATTTTCTGACCCCGGTGGGGCGCAAAGGACGGGTGCTGTACGAGGAGTACCGCCCCGGCAGCGTGGGCTACCGGCTGGAAGCCGACGGCAAGCCGGTGGCGCTCTCCGCCGAGGAGGACTGCGCCGGGCTGCGCAATGCCGCCTTTGACCCGGCGGTGTCTCTGGCGGTACCTTTGATGTTCTGGCCCAGCGCCCGGTGGCCGGGGCGGGGGGCGTCCATCTTTGACAAGAAAAACGACGCCTTTGACGCCCACGACGAGATCATCAGCCAGTGGCTGGACGCCGTGCGGGCGGGACGGGTGCAGCGGTACATTCCCGAATGCCTGATCCCCCGGGACCCCGAGACCGGCGCTCTGCGGGTGCCGGGACGCTTCGGGGCCAGCTTTGTCAAGATCGCCTCCAGCGACCGGGAGAACGCCGCCGACCGCATCGAGACGGTGCAGCCGGAGATCCGCTACGAGGCCTTTGAGAGCGCCTACGCGGCCACCCTGGATCTGTGTCTGCAGGGGGTGCTGAGCCCGGCCACCCTGGGCATCGACCTGGGGCGGATGGCCTCCGCCGAGGCCCAGCGGGAGAAAAAGGATGTGACCGGGTTCACCCGCAATGCCATCACGGCGGCGCTGGAAAAGGCCCTACCCCTGCTGGCCCGGGCGGCCTTGCAGGCCCAGGACCTGGCAGAGGGCCGGGCACCCGGGGAATACCGGGCCCGGGCGGGCTTCGGCGAGTACGGGGCCCCCGCCTTTGACGAGCGGGTGAACACGGTGGCCCGGGCGGCGGAGGCGGGCATCATGAGCGTGGAGGCCCAGGTGGACGAGCTGTGGGGCTCCAGCCGGGATGAGGCCTGGAAAACCGCCGAGGCAGAGCGTATCCGCGCTTTGCGGGAGACGGCGGACTGAGACCCGGCAGAACATTTTTGAAGCGAAAGGGCGGCAGGGCCGGTTGGTCCGCTGCCCTTTTGTGATACCAACAGCCCACGGGCGGAAAGGAGAAGAAACATGACCGACAAGGAAAAGGACAAAAAGCCTGATCCGGAGCAGGCGGCTCCCGAACCGGAAGAAACCAGAGCCGACGGCGAACAGCCGGAGGAGGAGGCAGAACCGGCGGAGGAGGCGGCCGGGGAGGGCACCGAACCCACCGAAACGGCTGAGCCTGCTGAACCTGCCGAATCTGCCGGAGCCGGGGATGACAGCGCCCGGCGCATTGCCCGGCTGGAGGAGCAGCTTCTGCAGGCGCGGTGCCGTCTGGCAGCCTACGCGGCGGGGGTGAGCCCCGAACTGGCGGAGGACGCCGTGACCCTGGCCATCGGTGCGGCCAGGCAGGAGGGGGAGGTCACCGAGGAGACCGTGACCCGCGCCATGGACGGGGTGCTGAAACGCCATCCCGACTGGAAAAACGGCCGGGCCATGGCGGGCTTCCGCCTGGGCGCCGACACCGACCCCAACCTCATCCCCGCACCCGGCGGTGAGCCGGAACCCGAAAAGCGGCGCTGGAACCGCTTCAAGTAACCCTTACAGAGAAAGGACGGTATGTAACCTATGGCAAATACTTTGAATTACGCGGAAAACTGGCAGTCGGAACTGCTGGAGGTCATGACCCAGAACGCCCTGTGCGGACCCTTCGTCACCGACAACGTCCGCTGGCTGGACGCCAAGACCTTCCACTTCACCCAGATGTCGGTGTCCGGCTACAAGAACCACAGCCGCGACGGCGGCTGGAACCGCGGCAACGTCACCCAGACCGACCACGCCTACGAGGTCACCCATGACCGCGATGTGGAGTTCCTCATCGACCGCGCCGACGTGGACGAGAGCAACTCCACCGCCTCGGTGATGAACATCTCCCGCACCTTTGAGCAGACCCAGGCCGCGCCCGAAGCCGACGCCCTCTTCTTCTCCAAGGTGGCGGCCGTTGCCAAGAAGGAGTCGGGCTACAACAGCTCCACCGCTGCTTCGGCCTTTACCCCCGAGGCGGTCTTCGGCAAGATCAAGGCCATGCTGGCCGCCGGCAAGCTGCGCCGCTACCGTGCACGGGGCGCCCTCATCGCCTATGTCTCCAGCGCCGTCATGAACGCTCTGGAACAGGCCCCCGAGCTGACCCACACCATCGAGCTCACCCGCATCGCCGACGGCGGCACCGGCATCGAGACCCGCGTCACCGAGATCGACGGCGTGCCCATCATGGAAGTGGTGGACGATGAAGTCTTTTACGATGCTTTCAAGTTCGACGGCGCCGACGGCGGCTTTGCCCCGGCTTCCGGCGCGCACAAGATCAACGTGCTCATCGCCTCGCCGCTGACCACCAAGCTGGTGCCCAAAATCTCCAGCATCTACTTCTTTGCCCCGGGCGGCCACGCCGAGGGCGACGGCTACCTCTACCAGAACCGCGCCCTGAGCGATGTCTTTACCTTCCCCAACGGCAAGGACGGCAAGATCGACAGCGTCTACGTGGACATCGACACTTCCGCTGTGTCCTGAGGACGGTGAGAGTATGGCGCTGCAAAGCTATGCCTCCCGGCAGGACTATACCGAACTGTACGGGGAGGATGGGGCCCTGACCGGGGAGACCCTGGACCGGGCTCTGTGGCAGGCCAGCCGCGACGCCGACCGGCTGACCCTGGGACGCATTGAGGCGGCGGGCGGGGCGGATGCCCTGCCCGGACGTGCCGCAGAACTGGTGCGCCGGGCCGTCTGCTGCCAGGCAAACTGGCTGCTGGAGGACGGCTCTGCCTGGCGGCGGGGCCTCAGACAGTACGACGTGGGCGGGGTGAGCATGACCTTTGAGGGGACTGCGGCTTCCGCTGCCGGCGTCTGTGAGGAGATGCAGGAGCTGTTGCTCCTGAGCGGCCTTTGCTGCCGCGGGGTGGGACCATGAGCGGCCGCTGGCCCAGACTGGTGCGCCCCGAGCTCTGCCGCACCCCCGTTACCGTGACGCTGACCGACGGCGAGACGGTGGACGGCGCCCCCGACGGGGTGCTGGTCTTGTCCCTGATGTGCCGTCTGGACGATGAGCCTCAGGAGAGCATCAGCCCCAACCGGGATTTCGGGGACGGTGCCCGGCGAAGCATCAACGCCGAGCGGGTGGTGCAGTGGCGGCAGGGCACGGCCCTCTTTGACGGGGACATCGCCCCCGACCGGGACGTGCTGGCAGGCAGTGTGGAGATCGGCGGGAAAAGCTGGCGCATCCGGTCCGCCATGCGGGGGCGCAACCCCGACGGCAGTGTGAACTACACCCGGCTGACGCTGGTGTAAAAAACGGAGGGAAACGGCATGACGCTGAAACAGTTGTACGGCTGGCTGGCACCCCGCTTTGACCGGCCGGAATGTGTGCGCCTGGGCAGCGTGGACGGCAGCAAGCCTTACTTTCTGGGAATTTTTGATGAACGGGAGGAAAAGGAGGACGGGCGGGCGAAACTCTGTCTGGGCGGGGCGGAATGCACCCACTGGGACGTGATGACCGCACGGCTGCTGCTGCGCTGGGGCCAGAGCCAGCCCGAAGCCGAGGCCGAAGCACAGAAGGTCTGGGCGCTGTTCTACGGCCAGACGGGTCTGACCATGGATGGGGCGCTGGTCTTCTGGGCCGACCCCGGCCCCGGCCCCGTGCCCCTGGGCAAGGGCGGCGACGGGGTGTTTGAGTACCTGATCCGGGTACAGCTTTACTACGGGCGCTGAAAAACGGTGCCCCTGACAAATCAAAAAGGAGTGACGGCAAATGGCAAGAACCGGCGTTTACCCGGTGTTTGAAAACAAGTTCAAGATCGGAACCAAGGGAAGAACCAGCATCGACGAGGACATGAAGCCGGTGTCCAGTCTGGAGACCTTCTCGGTGGAGATCGACGGCAACGTGGAGGAGTGGACCCCCATGGAGGCCGAGGGCTGGAAGCGGCGCATGGTCACGGGCAAGAGCCTGACCATCACCCTGTCCGGTAAGCGGGAGATCGGCGACGAGGGCAACGACTACGTGGCTGCCAACGCCTGGGGTACCGGCAGCAGCTGCGACACCAAGTTCGAGTGGGAATTTCCTGACGGGGCCAAGCTGGCCTTTGACTGTGTGCTCAGCGTGACCAACCCCGGCAGCGGCGACGCCACCGACGTGGCCGCCCTGGAATTTGAGGTGCACAGCGACGGCAAGCCCACCTACACCCCGGCGGCAGCGGGCTGACCGGAACAAAAGCAACTGACAGAAGGGAACGGGGCGCTGACCCCGATGGGTGGGCGGGAAGATTTTTTACAAGGAGGACGGTATGGGAAAACTCTATACCCTTGACGACAAACTGCTGACCGAGGTCCCTGAGGTGCGCGTGGGGGACAAGGTCTATCCGGTGGACAACCGGCAGAAAACGGTGATGCAGATCCAGCGGGTGATGGCAAAGGCGGACGTCGAGCCGGAAACCCAGCTGGGGGAGGCCTTCCGGCTGGCGCTGGGGGCCCAGGCGGCAAAAGAGCTGGAAGAGAAAAATCTGCCTTACCCGGCGGTGCAGGAGCTGTTTGCCCTGGTGCTGGCCGCGGTGACCGGCGAGGATGCCGAGGTGGTGCGCCGGCGATTTCGCACCGCCCGGGAACAGGGCTGAGGAGGTCTTTGCCGGGCAGGCGGAGTACGACCTGATCTTTGACGAGGAGGCCATCCTGCAGAGTGTGGCGGCCCAGTATGGCGTGCTGCCCTCCGCCCAGGGAGAACTGCCCTGGGCGGAATGGGTGCGCCTGGTGTCCGGGCTGATGGAGGAGACCCCCCTGGGCAAGCTGGTGGCGGTGCGCACCGAGCGCGACCCTGACCTTCTGCGGCGGATGACGCCCTGGCAGCGGAAAGCCCGGCGGGAGTGGAACCGCTTTCTGGCCCGGCGGGCGGGCCGTACACAGCCGGACCGGACGGCCCAGCGGGCGCTGCAGGCGGAACTGGCGCGGATGTTCGGCGGGGACAAGGAATCCCCGCGCTGAAAAGAGACGAGAGGAGGAACGGCGGTGGCAGAAAACCTGTACAAAGCCAGAACCGAAAAATATGAACTGCCCTCCGTCGGGAGGGACGGGTGGCGGGCGGCTGCCGCTGCGGCCGCGGCGACCCTGCGCCCGGCGGCGGACACAGCCAAGAATATGACGAAGATGGAGAGCGCAGCCCAGGGGGCGGCCTCCGCCATGAAGGCGGCGGCTTCGGCGGCGGCAAAAACGGCCGCGGCCACTGCAAAGGCAGCGGCGTCAGCGGCGCGGTACACCGCCAGCTTTGACGAGCTGGAAAAACTGCCCGCGGCAAAGACGTCGGGCTCGGGGTCCAAATCGGGCTCGTCCAAAGGAAAAAATGCCGGAGCAGGAGCCGGGGAGGACGGAGCGGCACAGCTGAGCCTGTGGGACCGCATCCGGGCCGCGGCGGCGCAGTTCTGGGCCTGGTGGAACTCTCTCACCGAGAGGGGGCACGCTGCCTGGGCTGCCGCCTGGAAAAGCATCCGGGAAACGGCGGCGGGGGCATGGACGGAGGTGTCCGCCGCGGCGGCAACCCTGTGGCAGGGAACGCTGCGGCCCTTTCTGACCTGGCTGGCCGGGGTGTTTGCCCCGGGTATCTACAACAGCTTTTCCACCGCCATGGCCCCCATCGTGTCGGGGGTGCTGACCACCCTGATCAACGCCTTTGTGACGGGCTTCCAGACCGGATGCACCCTGATCTCCCAGGCGGTGTCCGGCGTGGTGGTGCCCGCTTTGAATCTGCTGCTGACCATCTGGAACGGCATGATGGCGGGCATCTCGGCGGCATGGACGTCCTGGGGCCAGCCCATTCTGGACGGGGTGACGCTGGGGGTGCAGAACCTCATGCTGCTGGTGACCAATCTGTGGCAGAGCGTATTGCAGCCGGTGCTCACCGCCTTTCTGGCCCTGGTGGAATCCCTGTGGAACGAGCACCTGCTGCCCCTGTGGAACCAGGCTTTGCAGCTGCTGGGGGCGGGGCAGACCATGGTGCTCAACTACTGGAACAACATTCTGCTGCCCTTCCTCAACTGGATGACCCAGAGCTTCGGCCCGCTGGTGGCCCAGGTGCTCACCGTGGCGGGACAGGCGGCTACCTTTGCCGCTGCCCTCATGAGCGATGCGGCCCGGGTCATTCTCACCGCACTTACCGGCGTGGCGGACTTCATGTCCAACGTCTTTGCGGGCAACTGGGCCGCCGCCTGGGAGAGCGTGCGCGCCACCGTGGACAACGTCTGGGCCTCCATTCAGAGCCTGGTCCGCACGGCGGTCAACGGGGTGATCGGCCTGGTCAACGGGATGCTGGGCGCTGTGGCGTCGGGCATCAACGCGGTGGCGGATGCCCTCAACAGCCTGTCCTTCACCGTGCCCGGCTGGGTGCCGGGGCTGGGCGGCTCCCACATCGGCTTTTCCATCGGCCATGTGGCGGCGCCCCAGATCCCCATGCTGGCCTCGGGCGGCGTCATCCGCCGGCCCACCCTCGCCATGATGGGCGAGTATGCCGGGGCGGGCTCCGACCCCGAGATCGCGGCGCCCCAGTCGGCCATCGCCCAGGCGGTGTCCGAGGCAAACGGCGACGTGGTGGACGCGGTATTGACCGCGGCCCAGCAGATCATCGAGGCCATCCGGGAAAACGGCGGCGAGATCGTCATCGGGGATGAGGTCATCGGCCGGGCGGCGCGCCGCTACAACGACCGCAGAGCGATCATGACAGGAGGTGTGGTATGATCCGCGCAAAAAGCACTCTGTACACCATCGATGGCCAACCCATGCCCGAACCGGACGAGGAGGCCGAGCTGAGCTTCTCCGACCTGGATGCGTCAGACAGCGGCCGTACCGAGGACGGCGTCATGCACCGCATCGTGGTGCGGGAGAAGGTGGCGACCTTCGGGTTCACCTACGCCCTGCTGGACCGGGAAGATTATCTGTATCTGGAACAGCTCATGGCGGGCAAGGGGGAGTTTGCCTTCGGCTACACCGGTTCCGACGGGCAGCCCCGCACCATCACGGCCTACTGCTCCAAGACGAGCATCGTGCTCAAGCGGCGGGACGGGCTGTACAAAAACTACAAGTTCAACATCATCCAGTGCTGAGGGGGTGGCGGAATGCTGGTACATAAACTGACGCTGCCCAACGGCTCCCTGCTGGATGCGGGGGCCATCCGCAGCGTGACCCTGACCGAACAGGTCAACGACCAGGAGGATCTCTGCCCCGGCGCCGCCTGCGCGGCCTGTGCCGAGATCGAGCTGTGGGCGCCCAAAAACGGGCTGCAGATCGCCCAGGGGGATGAGCTGATCCTGACCCGGGTGGATACCGAGACGGGCACGGAAAACCAGGCGGGCATCTTTCTGGCGGAAAAGCCGGAGAAGGTCAGCGCCAATGTCATCCGGGTCACGGCCTACGACCGCATGACCCTGCTGGACAAAGACCTTTCCCCCTGGCTGCGGGAGCAGCAGGGGGCATTCCCCATGAAGCTGGCGGATCTGATCCGGGCTGTCTGCGGACAGTGCGGGGTAGCGCTGGCAGAGGAAACCCTGGACAGTCTGCCCAACGGGGCGTACCTTGTCCAGGCCTTTTACGCCGACGACCTGACGGGGCGGCAGCTCATCCAGTGGGCGGGCGAGGCGGCCTGCCGCTTTGCCCGCATGACGCCGGAGGGAAAGCTGGCCTTCGGCTGGTACGAGAGTTCGGCGGCGTCGGGCGTCGGCCCCGCGGAGGAGGAAAGTGCCCGCACCGGCCTGCGGCTGGCGGGGGCGGTACTGCGCACGGCGGACGGGGAGATCTGGCGGTTCGGCATGCGGCAGGCAGGGTATCTGTCGGGGACGCTGTCCTACGCAGACTACACCACGGCTTCCATCGACAAGGTGCAGATCCGGCAGTCGGAGGAGGATGTGGGAGTTCTCTATCCTGAGGAGGAACAGGGGGACAATGCCCTGGTCCTCCAGGGCAACCTGCTGCTTACTGCCGAGAGTTCCGAATCCCTGCGCCCGGTAGCGCAAGCCATTTTTGAGCAGATGCGGACTGTGTGCTACACGCCGCTGTCGGTCTCGGTGCAGGCGGTGAGCGAGGAAATGCCGGCCCCCGGGGACATGGTTACGGTGGTCGACGCCTACGGCAGGACCATGCAGGCCTATGTCATGGAGTGGAGGCTGTCGGGCCAGCGGTGCACCATCGAGAGCACCGGCAATGCCCGGCGGGATTCCGCCGCGGCGGTGAACAAAACCACCCTGAAAAACCTGAAGGGCCGCATGCTGGAGATCTCCGCCAATGTGGAGGGCCTGAAAATCACGGCGTCGGAACTTTCCGGCGGTATGGCGTCCCTGGAACTGAGCGTGGAGGGACTGCGCACCGAAGTCTCCGGCAAGCTGGACGGGGAGGAGGCTGCCACCCTCATTGAGCAGGGCCTGCAGGGGCTGACCCTGACGGCGGAGGCGGGAGAACAGAGCAGCACATTGACGCTTAAGGCGGGCAGCACAACGCTGTCCAGCGCCGAGATCACCTTCCAGGGGATGGTGACCTTTGCGGACCTCTCCACGGCGGGAAGAACCGCCATCAACGGCAGCAACATCACCACCGGCAGGATCGGCTCGGAGGCGGGCAACACGGTGTATGACCTGGACGCCGGGACCCTGCGCACCGGGCGGTCGGGCGGTACCCGGGTGGAGATCAACGACAATGGCGTCCGCTGGTACTGGGACAATTATCTGACCGGTGTGCTGTACAGTGAGTACGGCAAGACCTACATCGGGGACAACAGCCAGTACACCTTTATGGGATGGTTCTCCAGCGGCACCCCCAGCGTCAGTGCCAGCAAGCAGGCGGATGACCCCAACTTCGGCGGGCTCTACTACGACAAGGGGGAGGGGCTCATCCACTGTGTGGCACGGAAATTCGAGATCCCGGGACGCATCGAGTGTGCCTCCCTGGCCGTGGCGGGAAGAGAACTATGAGACGGGCCGCGGCGGTGGGGGTGGTGATTTTGCTGCTGGCAGAACTGCTGGCCGCCTGCCTGCCGACGGGAGGAAAATTCGGCTGCCCGCAGGTACAGCCGCGGCCGGAGTTTTCCGGCAGCCCCATGGCGCCGGCAGCAGAGATACAGGAAACGGAGGAGTGAACAATGGACGCGGGACGTGCGGTGGAAACCTTTGAACAGCAGGTGGTGGATGCCATCAACAAGAGCGGGCTGCACCCGGTGGTGGTGCGGCTGGTGCTTCTGAACCTGGTACATGTGGTGGAGGACAAGGAGCGTCAGCTTGCCAGAGAGTCGGAACAGGAGGGGAAAAATGGCTGAAAGATATTACGACAGCCCCATGACGGGAGCCCAGCTGGATGCAGCATTCGCCGGGATGGCAGACATCGAAAACAGCGTGGCACAGGCCGCCGCCAGCGCAGAGACGGCACAGCGGTACGGGCAGATTGTGGAACAGAATGCACAGGCCATCGGACAAATCGGGGAGAACCTGAGTGTGATCCAGGCGGCACCCGCAAAGGCGCAGGCGGCCGCAGACAGTGCGGACGCTGCCGCCCGATCCGAACAGAGCGCCGCGTCCAGTGCGGCGTCCGCAAGAGACGCTGCCGAACAGGCGCAGCAGGTGGCGCAGGGAGCCCAGGGATGGTATGAGACGGATGCTGCCCTGAAAGCCGCTCACCCCACCGGCCAGAACGGACAGTGGGCCATCATCGGGGAGACGGATACCATCTGGACCTGGGACAGCGATACAAACGCCTGGAAAAACACCAGCGTCAAGACGGACCTGTCCAACTACTATACAAAGAGTCAGACAGACAGCATGTATCTGACAAAAGCATCGGTGCTGAATCCGATTTATCCGGTGGGAAGCGTCTATCTGAGCACCAGCGACGTCAGCCCGCAGACTTTCCTGGGAGGCAGCTGGGCAAAGATCGAAGGACGGTTTCTGCTGGCAGCGGACAGCGCACATCCGGCGGGAAGTACCGGCGGCGAAGAAACGCAAACTATTTCCTTGCAGCAAATCCCAGATCACTACCACATTATCTCTACAGGTGATGGTTCTGGAGCCGGCTATAATTATCCCGAATACGCCGCCATTGTAACGCAAAATGCAGGTGAATCACCCAGCAATGCTTATGCGTGCAATACAGGTTATGTGGCGGGCCGAAACAACGCAGACCAGCAGCCGCTGTCCACAATGCCGCCGTATCTGGCAGTTTATATGTGGAAACGTACGGGGTGAGAGGGGAAAAATATGAGACTGAAAAACGGGGAAACATTGCTCAACTGGCCGCTGGCCCTCCATGTGCTGACGGCGGGATACTATTATAACAGCGGTGGACTGCACCAGGCCATCGACCTGCGGACCAACCAGGACGGCAGCATCGTCAAGCCGGTCTATGCCGCCGAGGACGGCACCGTCGACCAGGTGCAGGCCTGGGACGGCCGTACCAAAACCGGGATGCAGAGCTACGGCAATATGGTCCGCATCCGCCATGCCGACTACGGCGGCAAAAGCCTGCAGACCCGGTATGCCCATCTGTCCTCTTACTGTGTGAAACAGGGGGAGCAGGTCCGGGAGGGACAGCTCATCGGCTACACCGGCCAGACCGGCAATGTCTACGGGGCACACCTGCACTTTGAGGTCATCTGGGGCGGTGTGCGGCGCAATCCGCTGGTCTGGCTGGACGATGACTTTACCACGGCCACCGGCAAGGAATATACCTACGGCGCTGGGGAACACGCCGTTGCCCGCCCGGCGGAGGAGGAGAAACCCATGGAACAGAATCCGATGCAGCGCCTGTGCATTGTGGGGGAGGATGCCGACATCCGGGCAAAGGCGGAGGCCCTTGGCCTGTCGGTGCAGACCGTGACGGCTACCCTCATCGGCCCGACGTCGGAGGGGGACGCCATGACGCTGTGGGCGATGGCGCTGGTCTGCGGCAAGGAATATTTTTCGCGCTATCCGGAGGAGGGATGAGATGGAACATACAAACGGCTTTCTCTGGCTGAAAGCAATCGTGGCGGCCGGGGCGGGCGCCTTCGGCGCGGCGTTCGGCTGGCTGGGCTGGCTTATCGTGGCCTGGGTGGTTTGCATGGCGGCGGACTGGATCAGCGGCAGCGCCGCGGCCGCAGCAAAGGGAAAGTGGTCCAGCGCCGTCGCCCGGGCAGGCATCTGGCACAAGGGCGGAATGCTTCTGGTGGTGCTGGTGGCATTCGTGACCGACTCGGTGCTGGGCATTGTGGTGGAAAACCTCCCCGGGCTGGGGGTGGAGTACACGGTTCTGGTGCTGCCGGTGATCCTGGTGTGGTATATCTTTACCGAGCTTGGCTCCATTGCCGAGAATGCTGCCGACATGGGGGCTCTGGTGCCGCCGGGACTGCTCAAACTGCTGGAGGCGGGCAAACGGGCTGCCGAACGGGCAGCGGGAACAAACACGGAGGAAGGCACCGACGAGGCGGATGCAGCGACAGACCGGTGACACCGGGCGGCGGGGCGGAATGCGGCAATCCCCGGGAAAACCGGCGGATTTTCTGCACCTGCCCCCGCCGCACGGGCCGGCCATGCCTTGACAAGCGGCAGGGCGGCGTGTAAAATAAAAATAACTTTGATACTAAGGGGTGACTGTTTGTATGAAACACATTCTTTCTCTCGATACCCGTGACATGGCGAAGAGCGTTGAGAACGGCGGCTGCGGCGAGTGCCAGACTTCCTGCCAGAGCGCCTGCAAGACCAGCTGCGGCATTGCCAACCAGCCCTGCGAAAAGGCTGAAAACAACTGATTTCGCCTGCGGCCCAATGACCCAACCGCCGGGATGCACTGCATTCCGGCCATTTTTTTGCGCGCTGCGCCCAAGGAGTTTTCTATGATCCATCAATACAAGCTTGGCGGCTACAACATTGTGGTCGACGTGTACAGCGGCAGCGTCCATGCGGTGGATGAGCTTGCCTACGATGCCATTGCCCTCATCGACGCCGGACATCCCCGCGCCGAGGCAGAAGGCCTCCTGGCACAGAAGTATGCCGGTCATCCCGAGGTGACCGCCGCCGACATCAGCGACTGTTTTGACGATATCGACGAGCTGACCGCCGCCGGCAAGCTGTTCGCCCCCGACGCCTACGAGGACAAGGCTTTCGAGTTCAAAAAGCGCAGCACTGTGGTCAAGGCGCTGTGCCTGCATGTGGCCCACACCTGCAACCTGAACTGCCATTACTGCTTTGCCGCCCAGGGCAAGTTCCACGGCGAGAGCGGCCTGAT